>DASWQD010000449.1:0-6064 GCA_036398255.1 Gemmatimonadaceae bacterium
TTAAACCGTTGAACCCAGGACCGGATAACTGGTAACCCACGACCCGCCGCCGTCTGGGTCTAAAAAGAAACGAGCCCGGCGAAATGCCGGGCTCGTTCGATTGATCTCACCGCTCGAGTGTTACAAGCAGGTTGTCGTAAAGTTGTTCGGCAGTGTGACGATGACAACTCCGCGCGCCGTCGCGCCGACGAGAACGATCTGGCCACTCGATGATCTGTGTGCCGACTTGATCGGTCCATTGATCGGGTCGCGGATCGGAACGGTCGCCACTCTCTTGTAGCAGTAGCTGTCGAAGATCTCGATCACCGGCTCGGCCGACGCCGCAAACACGAGGCGTGACGAGAGCGGGAACGAATTCGGTCCGCTGTTCAACGGGTGGAAGTCGAGACCCGCATTGCTCTGCGTGGTGCCGAGTATTCCCTGGAGACGCAGCTGGAGGTTGAGCAGGTACGTCGAGTCTGCCCGGATTCCAGCGAGCGAGCCGTCGAAGTTCATCGCAACGCCCTTCACGCTGGCGAAGCTGTTCGCAACGAAGTCGCTCACATCCTGCGCAGGCGATACGCCGCGGTCCACGACGGGGAACGGAAGCACACCTACCTTTCCGCTCAGGTCCGTCGCCGTAGTGACGAATCCACGGTTCACGTCGAACGTCATTGCGCGCGTTCCGTTGACCGGTCCACCCTCGCCATACGCAGCGCGGGTGAAGTTTCCGGAATTTCTCACGAACGTGGTGTCGCGGAAGCCAAGGTCATTCTTCCTGACCACGATCGAGTAGTTGAATTTCGAGCCATCAGCGGCGACCGCGTCCTGAAGCTGCGGGACGAGGAACGTCTCATCGCCGGTGTTGGCATCGTAGCGCCTGATCTCGAGCGTATCAGAGCTGTTCGCATCCTGACCCATCGCCTGCTCGAAGAAGAAGTGCGACTTGTGGGTCATGAGGTTCTCCCACCGGAGCGTGCCATTGTTCTTGTCGAACGGCGCGCTCTGGCCGGGGGTCGGCGTGGTCGAGTACGTCAGGACGACGTCGCCGCAACCGAAGCCGGTGCCGGTGCATGTAGCGCCGATGAACTGCGGGCGGTCGGAGAAGTCATACTTCGTCCGCTCGGTAACGAGGAAGCCCGCTGGTGATCGCTTCGACGTCACGGTGAACACGATGATGTTCGGAAGCGCGTAGCGATACACCTCGCGACCTGATCCGCCACCGTTGAGGTTCACGTAGCTGACATCAGTGGCGCCGGAGTTCGCGACGAGGATGGTGTCACCCATCGTGCCGCTGTGATCGCGCGGCCAGGGCGCGAGACCCCATGGGCGCGAGCCCACGAGAATCGGCGTCTTGAAGCTGGAATCCGCCAGGCTGAACACCTCGAGCTGGTTGCGCTCGATGTTCGAGAAGTAGAGGCGGTCGGTGCGCGGATGATAGATGGCATCGGCCACGACACCACCAGAAGGCAGCCCGCGTGTCGATCCTGCAACAACCGTTACTGTATCTACGCGGTCGGCTCCGCCTGCAAGCTTCGCGTAGGCACGCACGCCGTTCGAATTGCGCGCGAACGCCTTGATGTAAACCGTCGTCGGGAACGTCGTGTACGGCAGGCGCAGCTCGAACGTACGGATCTGCGACGTGATGTTGCCGTTCGACTGGAGCGAATCCTTCGCTTCGATTGCGCCCGCGAGCGAGCTGCGAACCTCATAGCCAAGGGTGACGATACCCGTCTGGTCGCTCGCCTCGACGTGCAGCGTGTCGTTCACCTCGATGCGCGGGGTGTGCGAGAACGTCACCACCGGCGTCGAGTTGATTGCCGACGGCGGCTGAACGTTCAGCGTTATGACAGGACCGATCGTGCGCTGGCCAAGCGAGTCGAGAATGAAGGGCGCAATCTGCAGCGCCCCTGTCGGAGCGTTGGCAGGCACGGAAAGAGTATCGAGGATCGCAACCGAATCAGGAAGCGGACTCGAGTACACCGTCGAATCTGAAGTGACGAAGCTGCCGGTGGTCTTGAACCCGATCGACCGGACCTTTACCGCGGATCGTCCCTTGAGCGACATGACAAGAGACTTCCCGATGACCGCTATCGTGCCGGAGGCCGGGCTTCCGATTTCCACCTCGGCCGCGGGAACGTTTCCAACGGTGAGGTTGAGCGTATCGGTTGCCGACTTGTTCAAAGCTCCGTCGAGTGCAAACGATGTGACTGTAACGGGAGTTCCCTTTGGAATGCTGCGGGGAACCGAGATCGTGAACGGAACGATCGCATTCGTGTTCGCGCTCGTGAACGTCGTATCGAACGACATCGTAAGCCCGCCACTGATGTTCACCTTCACGTTCTTGATGCCGAGGTTGTCCTTCACCTCGACCTGGAACGAGATGACGGTGTCAGCGCTCGTGCCACCCTTGCTGAGACTCACGGTGGGAGGCGACTTGTCCATCTGATTGCCGTTCAGGCCGGATCCATCGCTGCTGCACGCAGCCGTGAAGACACTCACGACTGCTGCGATCAGCGCTGCCCCGCGCCTGGCGCGGCCGAATGAATGATTCAGCATTGTTATGTCCTACCGTTTCTGGGCAGACGGCGGCGGCACGACCGCGCGGGTGTTCAGCTGGCGCTCGCCTTCGTCGATGATGTGCGGCGTCACGAGAATCAGCAGGTCACGCTTCTGCTCGGAGGTACGAGTCGTTCCGAACAGGCGGCCGATCACCGGAAGGTCGACCAGGAGCGGAATGCCCGACTTCGAGCTCGTTACCTGCGTGACCGTCAGACCGCCGATTACCGCGGTCTGTCCATCGCCGACGAGAAGCTGGTTGTCAGCGCGCTGCTTGCCGAAGATGAAGCCGACGTCAGACGACGCGAGCTGTGCATCCGAATTCTCGGCGTGCAGATTGAGAAGCACCTGGCGATTGTTCGTGATGTGCGGGGTCACGCTGAGGATGATTCCAACTTCCTTCAGCTGAACCGTGGCGCGGGGAACGTTGTTGGCGCCCTGCCCTCCACCACCACCCTGCTGGCCCTGCGTTCCAAGATCCAGAACGCGGATCGGAATTTCCTGGCCGACAAGAATTTCTGCGCGACGATTATCCAGCGTCACGATGCTCGGCTCAGCCTGGAGATCCGCAAGACGGACTTCCTGGAGAGCGTCGAGGAAGCTCGTCAGCTGGAACTTTCCAAGCGCTGCCGAGAAGACAAGCTTCAGTGCCGGGTTTACGACACGTGCGTTTGCGTTGGCGATTGCGGCGAGCGCATTTCCACCGAGGAGCACGCGATCACCCGTGATCGGAGTACCGCCGCCGAACGCATCCGGCACACCGTCGCCGTTCGTGTCGACAGGCTTTGCCGTAGTCGGATCGATCCGCTGCACGAGCTGGCTGAAGAACTGATCGTTCCCCGTGCCAAGGTCATACGACAGG
This sequence comes from Gemmatimonadaceae bacterium, assembly GCA_036398255.1. GTDB lineage: Bacteria > Gemmatimonadota > Gemmatimonadetes > Gemmatimonadales > Gemmatimonadaceae > UBA4720. The sequence continues at coordinate 3,401 of DASWQD010000449.1, forward strand.
CCGAGCTCTTCGATATCAGTGCGGTTGACGAAGATGATCTTCGCCTTGATCGCGACCTGCGGCGTGCGAACGTCGAGATTCCTGACGTACGAGAGCAGGTCGGGCATGCGCGACGCCGTCTCGGTGATGAGCAGCGTATTGGTTGCCGTATCGGCTGCGACCGCGCCACGCGCGAAACAGCTGGTCTGCATGTTCTGCTGCGCCTGCGGTACGCTGCCCGGCGTGCAATCGCGGGCAAGCAGACCCGTAAGAGTGGTCACGAGCGAGCTCGCCTTGGCGTAGTTCACCGCGACCATCTGGGTGATGAGCGGCTCCGACGCCTGCTTCGACTGGATGTTCTTGTAGCTGTCTACTGTAATGATGCCGGAGATTGCGTCTTCGGCTGCGGCGAGACCCTGGCCCTGAAGGATTGCGCGAAGCGCGACGTCCCACGGCTGGTTCTTGATCTCGGCGGTGACTGTACCCTGCACATCCTTTCCGACGACGATCGTGCGGCCCGAGAAAGCGGCGAACGCTGCGATCACGTCGCGGATGTCTGCGTCCTGATAGGTAACGGTAATGCGCGGCTGATCCGAGATTGCGGACGCCGGCGACATCTTGAGGGGGTTCGCGCTGGGCTCAGCCTCCTCTTCGACGTCGTCGCTCGAGATGTCTGCACTCGGAGTGACCGACGGATAATCGACCGGCTGCGCCTTCGCGACGGCAGGCGGCGTGTATGCCGGAGCTGCGGGCTTCGAGGTCACCGCTGCTGCGGGCGCGGCAGGCGTGGTCGCCGCCGGCTTGTCCGTCGGATCCGAAGACCATGACGCGAAGTTCGAGGCGCCGCCATTCACTGCAACGCGCACCTCGCCATTCTTCCGCGTCACTTCATATGAGTGCGGACCGCTCATCTCGATCACCACGCGCACGACGTTCGGCTTGAACTGCGCCGCGCGTACGTTGGTGACACCACCGCGAGCGAGTCTATCGTACGTGGGGCGCATGCCGAGCACGGCACCCTTGAGATCGACGACTACGCGATGCGGAGATTCGAGAGCGAAGTCATCCACGTCAACGGACGCATCGACACCGATCACGATCTCGGCCCGGCCGGATGCCGGGACGACGCTCACCGACCGGACTGCCGGGGCGTTCAGGGTTTCATAGCTTGCTGTCGAGCTGCTCGCGCCGATCGCAGCTGCCTGAAGACTGCCGGCTGCGGGAATAAGTGCGAGCGCGGCGCAAGCCGCCAGGAACTGCCTCATTGCGTCCTCACTTTGGTTGAATCCACTGTCATTGCCAGCGACTCCTGCCGGCTGTAGCCGAACTCCTCGATGCCGAACACCACGTTCTTCGCGTGAATTGCAGCGACGCGCATGCGGCCGATTTCCTGGCCGACTTTCACGCGGTACTGCTCCTTCGTCGTCATGTCACGCAGCACGGCGACAGAGTTGCGGCCAGTCGGATCGAGAGCGACCGCGACGAGCTTGAGATCTCCGAGCAGCGGACGGAGCTCCTCGGTATTCATGAGAGACAGGAACGGATCGCGGCGACCGGAGCCGGGATAGGCGTAGGTCTCGCGGTTGATGAGCACTTCCGGAGCTGCCGACTTCGGAGCCGGTGCGGGCGCTGTCGCGGGTGCGGCAGGTGCACTGGTGGCCGGGAGTCTGTTCTTGTCATTCGCAGCATTCGTGTTCGATGCGACGCGAACCACAGTTGAGCTGGCCGGCGTCTGTGCATTTGCGACAAAGCCGGCGGTGGCAGCTGTAACGGCTACGATCGCGATGATCGCGACGAATGTCCGATTGGTTTTCATTGATTCATCTCCGGCGGAGCGGCCTCACCCGACGAGGTCGCCGGGTGTGCGATGTACGTCTGGATCTGGAAATCGGTGTCGAGAGTCGACTCGCCTTCCTTCGGACGAGCCTTCTTCTTGTCAGCCGCGTTCATCTGCTTCACGTCGAGAGCGACGGGAGCGACGATGCGATTCAGCGAGCCCACGTTGGTGAGGAATCCGGCAAGAGCATGGTATCCGCCCTTTACCGAAAGCTTGTACCGGTAGGTGTCGAACTGCTCTCCGACGATCACCGGCATCGGCTCCACCGAGGCGAGGTCGAGTCCAACGCGCCGTGCCGCCGTCGAAACGTTCTCGAGCAGGGCCGGAACTTCATTGGCCGTGGGAACCAGCTGCTGCAGAGCCTTGAGGCTTGCCTCATACTCCGCCGCCTGCTGCTTCAGCTTCGCAACGCTTCCGTTGGCGAGGTCCGCCTTTGCCTGCGCGTTCCTCTTGTCGAGCTCCTCGACATGCTGCTCGATCGTGGCCAGCTGGCCGCGCTTCGGCATGTAGAGGAAATATCCGTATGCACCGGCGAGGCCCACCGCCAATACGATGGCGGAGATGAGGCCTTGATCGCGCTTGGTGAGATTGGCTCCGATTGCCATGATCAGTTTTCTCCGACAGTCATCGCGACTGTCTTCACGAGAAATGCGGGCGGCTTCTGCGATTCCGCCTCGAGATTGAACTCCGTCACTTCCTTGCCGTCGACGAGAGCGATGTCAGACCGCGTGAGCTGGACGTTCTGAATGAACGGCGAAGCCTCGAGGGTCTTCATGAACAGCGTGAGCGCCTGGATGTCGACCGTGTGTCCGACGATGCGGAACCTCGTCGCGCGCGACGCCTCGGCC
>DASWQD010000450.1:0-3322 GCA_036398255.1 Gemmatimonadaceae bacterium
TCTGAATGACGAGCGGGTCGGGACCTGTCCCGTTGTCATTGTCGTCGTCGCCACAGCCGGCTCCCACTGCCGCGACAAACATCAACCCTGCAAGAATTTTCAAGCGGTTCATCAGTGCCCCTTGTGAGCGTCGAGATTCGCTGCCACCCCATATCTACCCATCCGACCGTGCCGCATTCCAGTTCCCAGTCGCGCTCCGACGGAAAAGCTCCACAGTCTTTCTTCGCCGTAAAATGCAGCAGGCTCGAACACCGCTGGCGTCGTGAGCGATGAAGGTTTCTGCGTAGACACCTCGATGAAGGACGAGAACCGGATCTTTCGATACGACGGCAGCGGGGCGGCAACGCTTACGCTCGCGATGTCCCAGCGCGTCTGGCCGATGATGCTGAGATCGCTGTGAGGACGATTTGTGCGAAACGCATTCAGGCTGCGCTCTTCTTCCGGGCGTTCGGAGCGCTCCGCACGTGCAGCGATCCTGACCGGGCCGAAATCGACGGAGCCTTCCGCGAGAACCGAGCTGAACTCGAACGCAGACCGGCCTCCCTCCCGTTCTTTCGTGCGCGCCCATTCGGCCAGCAGGTATCGCCCGCGAGATTCAAACCGTCCTGAGAAACTCAGCTTCCTGTGATCGAGCCCACCTCCGATTGCGTGCTCGGGTGACTCGACACTGGCGAAGCTTCCCTGCACTTCCACTCCGGCGCTCGTGCGCGCGCTCAATCGCGTCGACCAGGAGTCTCCGACGCGGTCGTAATTCGGGAGATCGTACGGTGACTCCGGCTCATCTCCATTGAATGCCGCGGCCTCGAGGGCCAGCGGTCCGTATGCCGCGGCGCCGGAGATCATCGCGCGCTCGAGCAGCTGAGCCAGATGATGGTTCACCGGATACTTCACGAACGGACGCGACATTGGATCGTCGGTGCCGAAGGGCACGAAGCCCTTGCCGACAGTCAGCGACAGGCGCGCGGGTCCCGCCGGGAACACGGCAGTGCCGACCAGCTCGTGCAGCAATGTGTGAGGATGGCGACGATCCACATACCCCTCGCCGTAGACGCCTGCGTTCAGCTCGCCCCGCTCCAGAGTGCTACCCTCGAAATTGAGAGTAAGGTCCGCGATGAATCGGCCGCCAGACGTCATGAGCATCGCCATTACCATTGGCTGCGTCAGGTAACCTTCGGCCAGAGTGCGCTTGTTGACTCCGGGGGCGGCGACCGATGCGAGAAGAATCCCGCTCGCTCCCGCGGTGATCACCGGCCCCGGCTGCGCAGAGTCGGGGGACATGTCATGGCCTTCGTGCGTTTCCTGCGCGAAGCCGGCTCCCGCATTGAACGCGAGCAGGGCTACGGCGACAACGAATCTAGAGATTACGCGCGACGCGTGGTGCCGCATTCAGATCTTCGAGCGGTGACGGGGTGTCGGGCGTGAAATCCTCACCCGGATTGACGAAGCGGTCGCGCTCCATGCCGTACTGCTTGTCGTAGAGCTGCCGGTACCTTCCATTCATTGCAATCAGCTCCGGATGGGTTCCGCGCTCGACGATCTGCCCCTCCTCCATCACGAGGATCTGGTCGGCACTCTCGATCGTCGACAGGCGGTGCGCGATCACGAAGGTCGTGCGGCCGCGACGCAGCGAGCGCAGCCCGTCGCGAATCATCGCCTCGCTCTCCGAGTCGAGGCTCGAGGTGGCCTCATCGAGAATCAGAATTCGCGGATCGGCCAGTATGGCGCGCGCAATCGCAACCCGCTGCCGCTGTCCACCGGAAAGCTTCACGCCTCGCTCGCCCACGATCGTGTCGTACTTCTGCGGAAACTGCTCCACGAATTCGTCGCAGTGCGCGATGCGGCTTACTTCCCTTATTGCCTCGTCACTGGCATGGGGGCGCGCGAATGCGATGTTCTCGCGAACTGTCCCATCGAAAAGAAAATTGTCCTGCATCACTACGCCGAGCTGCGATCGGTAGTCCCGAAGCCTGACGCTCGAGAGGTCATGCCCGTCGACCATGATGTCGCCCGACTGCGGCCGATTGAACGCCATCACCAGTCCTATCAGCGTGCTCTTTCCCGAGCCGCTCGAGCCGACCAGCGCTGTAGTAGATCCGGCTCGTGAGCTGAATGAAACGCCCTTGAGAACAGGAATGCCGGGAACGTAGGCGAAGCTCACGTCGCGGAACTCGACGCTTCCGTCGAGCTCGCCGAGCGGCTCACGCTCCTCATCGAGCTCATCTTCGGTGGACATGTCACGGATCTCCCGAATCCGGTCCAGTCCGGCGAACGCCTCGCTGATCTGCGTTCCAACCGAGGCGATTTGAATCAGCGGAGCAGCGACGAGTCCGATGAAGAAGATGTACATGACGAGCCCGCCGATGGTCATCGATCCGCTGAGAATCGCGCGCCCGCCGATAGTTATGAGGATGACTCCGATGGCACCGATGATGAGCGTGGCGCCGGCACCGACGAGCGATGTGCCGGTGATGGATCGGCGCACATTGTCGAACAGCCGCATGACACCTTCACCAAAGAGCCGCTCCTCGCGCTTCTCGGCCACATATACCTTCAGTATCCGCACGCCTCCGATCGATTCGGCGAGCCTGCCAGTGACTTCGGCGTTGATCACGCTCCGCTCGCGAAAGAGCGGACGAAGTCGCGCAAAGGCCATTGCCATCAGCCCGCCAAACGTCAGCAGCACGACGAGGACCACCGCGGTGAGTCGCCAGTTGAGCGCGAACAGCACGCCGATTCCGATGACGGCGGTGAACAGTCCACCGACGAGCTGAATCAATCCCGTGCCCACGAGATTCCTGACGCCCTCAGCGTCGGTCATCACGCGCGAAATGAGCACGCCCGTCCTGGTCGAATCGAAATAGGAGACAGGCAGGTGCAGCACATGCTTCTGCACGCTCATCCGCATCTCGGCGATTGCGTGCTGTGCCGCAATGCTCACGACCTGCGACAAGGCGTATGTCGTCGCCGCCTGCACGAGAACCGCGGCGGCCGCGGCGAGAGCGATCCATCCGAGGAGATCGGCCCGCTGTTTCGCGAGAACCTCATCGATCAGGTATTTGGAGCTTGCGGGCAGGACGAGTCCCGAGAGCCGGTTGACGAGCATGAGAAACAAACCGCCGGTCAGTGACCGGCGGTGCCGCCACACGAGCTCGCGTGCCTCTGACCACGCTCGCTGGTAGTTGATCTTCTTCGCTGCCTTGTCGCTCAAGTCGCGAGGGTGTCGCCCGGGTTTGGAATTACATTTTGCCGACTACGATAACGATAACAGTAACAACGGAACCAACTGATGAGACACCTCGGCCTTGTGATTCTGACGCTGTCC
>DASWQD010000451.1:0-21641 GCA_036398255.1 Gemmatimonadaceae bacterium
GAAGGGGCGCCCGTGCGAAGGACGGCGATTGCCGGCAGCATTTTCTCGAGGCGCTCACGATCCTCGGGGCGGATTCGCTCCTCGTCTCCGGGGCCGGCTTCTCCAGTCAGCTCCCGCGCGAGAGCTTCCCAGTCCGGAGAATGGGGCAGGTTGGAGGAATCCGAATCAGAGCTGCTGTCTGTCATACCCAAAGCAACACGCTAGCGGTGCAATACCCTATGGAGCCCTAAATTGGGGCAGGCCACTCAGTTCCCGCCACTTCAACCGCCCTGAACCTGGACAGCAAGGAGCTGCTCGGCCGTCTCCGGAAAGGAGACGAGTCGGCTTTCGACGTGATCTTCCGGACGTGGTATCCGTCGCTCGTGAGGGCTTCGGAGTCGATCGTCCGCTCCCGCGCGGTGGCGGAGGAAATCGTCCAGGACGTGATGCTCGAGCTGTGGAAGCGGCGCGAATCGCTCGCCGACGATTCCTCGCCGCAGGCGTACCTCTTTCAGTCGACGCGCAACCGATCTCTCAATCACGTCAGGCATGCGCGTGTCGAGAAGAAGGGCGAGCCGTTCGCGACACGGGCAGAAGCTGTCCACGCGATTGCGCACAATCATATAGTGGAAGACGAGATGCGTGAAGCGATGCAGCGCGCGATCGACGGACTTCCTGAGCGGTGCAGAGAGATCTTCGAATTGTCTCGCACGCGAGGACTTAAATATCTCGAGATTTCCGCTCTGCTCGGGATATCAGTGAAGACTGTCGAAGCTCAGATGGGGAAGGCATTGAGAGTTCTCCGAGAGGAGCTGTCGCCCTGGCTCAAGTAGTTTCTTCGGACTATGAACTACGTGGTGGTAGTAGCTACTGGCTTCTAGCTCAAAAAAGCGCCTAGCTGCTGGCGCGTAAACTACGGAGAAACAGCTCCGTACTTCACTCGCCGACAGCCAGGCGCTCTTTGAGCTAGAAGCGAGTGGCTACTACCAACCAGCCGTTAACTCATTTCCCCGGTTCGATGGAATCCAGCCCTCTCGCCTTGATGAGGTACTTCACATCAGGGTTCCTTCCACGGAAAGCGCGGTAGAGCTCGGCGTGCTCCTGCGTCGATCCGCGGGAAAGAATCATCTCCCGGAACTTCTGCCCATTCGCGCGTGTCATTCCACCGTTCTCGTCGAACCACGCGCCGGCATCCTCGCCGAGCACTTCGGACCAGAGGTATGCGTAGTAGCTCGACGCGTAGCCGCCCGGCCAGATGTGTGAGAAATACGTCGTGCGATAACGCGGTGGAATCTCGGGCACCAGGATATTGTACTTCGTGAGCGCAGCGCTCTCGAACTGATCCACGTTCTGCTGCGGAGCTCCGGCAGGCAGCGTATGCCACGCAATGTCGAGCAGCGAAGCGGCGAGATACTCGGTCGTTGCGAAGCCCTGGTTGAACGTGCTCGCGTTCTTGATCTTCTGCACGAGATCCTGCGGCATCGGCGCGCCGGTCGCATGATGCTTCGCGTAGTTGGCGAACACCGCCGGATCGAGCGCCCACTTCTCATTGAACTGCGAGGGGAACTCGACGAAGTCGCGCGGGGTGGCGGTTCCCGATATCGACGGATAGCGCACATTGGAAAGCATTCCGTGGAGCGCATGGCCAAACTCGTGGAACGCGGTCGTCACGTTGTCCCACGTGAGCAGCGCGGGCTGGCCGGGCGCCGGCTTCGTGAAGTTCGCGACATTGAAGATGACCGGCTTCGTTCCTGTTATTCCATTCTGGTCGACGAAGTTGTCCATCCACGCGCCGCCGCCCTTTTCGTCACGCTTGTAGAAATCGGCATAGAACAGCGCGAGTGACTTGCCGTCTTCCTCGAAGACCTCGAACACGCGGACATCGGGGTGATAGACAGGGATGTCCTTTCTCTCCTTGAACGTCAAACCATAAAGCTTGTTCGCGGCGAAGAAGATTCCATCCTGAAGAACGCGGTTCATCTCGAAGTAGGGCTTGATCTGCGCCTCATCCAGCGCGTACCGGGCCTTCCTCACCTGCTCCGCATAGAACTGGTGATCCCACGGGGCGAGCTTGAATCCACCCTTCTGCTCGTCGATCATCTTCTGCATGTCGGCCATCTCGGCGCGAGCCTTGGCGACTGACGCAGGCACGAGATCGGTCAGGAGCTTCGTAGCGTTCTCAGGGTTCTTCGCCGACTGATTGTCGAGCGCGTAAGCCGACCACGTCGGGAAGCCGAGGAGCTTTGCCTTGTCGGCGCGGAGCTGCGCAAGACGCTTCACGATATCTCGCGTGTCGTTCGAATCGGACTTCTCGGCGCGCTTCGTTGAGGCGAGGAAGAGACGCTCACGGACCGAACGATTCCTGAGCGATATCTGGGCGGGATGCTGGGTGGTGTTCTGAAGTGGAATCACCCACTTCCCGGTGAGGTTCCGAGCCTTCGCAGCCGCCTCGGCGGCCGCGATCTCGCTCTCGCTCATTCCATCGAGAAGCTTCACATCGTCGATGATGAGTGCACCTGCTTTAGTTGCGGCGAGAAGACGGTTCTGGAAATCGGTAGTGAGCTTCGACTCTTCCTGATTGAGCTCGCGAAGCTTCACCTTGTCGGCCTCGGCGAGATTGGCGCCGGCGCGGACGAAGTTCCTGTTGTAGAGCTCGACGAGAGCCTTCTGCTGCTGGTCGAGACCGAGCTGGTCACGCCGGTCGTAGATGCTCTTCACGCGTCGGTAAAGCTTGTCGTTCAGGAAGATGGCGTCGGAATGTGCGGCGACTTTCGGCGCGACTCTCTCCTGGATGCTTTGCAGCGTGTCGCTCGTGTGCGCGCTCGTGAGGGCGTTGAAGACTTTCGAGACTCTCGTCAGAAGCGCGCCGGATTTTTCGAGCTCGACAATGGTGTTGTCGAAGGTCGGCGCTGCCGCCTGATTCGCGATGACATCGATCTCCGCAAGCTGCTGCGCCATCCCGGCAGTGTACGCTGGCTCATAGTGCGATTCGCGAATCTTCGTGAAATCGGGCGCCTGATATGGGAGTGTGCTCTCCAACGCGAACGGATTGTTCGCAGGCAGCGAGAGAACCGACGAAGACGCAGCAGGAGTTACGGGATTCGCGGCAGGCCGCTGCACGCTCGGCGCACATGCTGCGAGAGCTCCGGCAACTACTGGAATGAATTTCGACGTTTTCATTTAGAGAATGTTCCTCAGAGATTTGCCTTTTCCCGTGCCGCGAGAAGCTTCTCGCGCCCGGTGAGGTAAAGAATGATCATGAGCAGGGCGAATGGAATCAGCGACAACACGTCCGCCGATCCACCCGCCCGGAACGGATTAGTCTCGGCGAATGACTCGACGCTGTCGTTGAAGCCGGCCATTGCCGGCACACCCGCAAGGAAGGCGATGATGATTCCGGCAATCGCCCCGCCGGCTATATACCCCGAAGCCATCAAAACGCCCGGGCTCTTGTCACCTTCGGCGATGAGCTGGTCGCTCGTGAGATTCTTGCCCGTGTGCTTGCGCGCGATCCACTTGTCCACCAGCCAGCGAATCAGCCCACCGATGAAAATCGGTGCGGATGAGGAAAGCGGCAGATACACACCGACCGCGAAAGCAAGCGACGGGATACCGGACATCTCGAGTACGATCGCGATCATGGCGCCGAGGAGAACCAGTGCCCACGGAAGCTCGCCTCCGAGGATTCCCTTGATGATGTAGGACATCAGAGTTGCTTTCGGAGCGTCGAACTTCGGAACGTCCTGGCCGTTGGGAAGCGTGCGAATCGCTCCGTTGATTCCGCGATCGACGAAATAGACCGGATTTCCTGCATCGTCGACGAGATATTTCTCGGCGTTGCCTCCCGAAGGATCCTGGCGGTGCCACACGAGATACTCCTTCGTATCCGCTGCACCTCCAGCCTGCATGCCTTCGATTCCCTCACGCCGACCGTTCAGCGCCGTGACGTCGGCCCGCTCGCCCGGCTGCACCGATCCCGCAGGAGTTCCGGCGATGGTCGTGCCGACAGGAACGTAGACCGAGCCTGCCGAATTGAGCTTGAGAAGAATCGGCCCGAGCGCCAGCGCAGAAATGGTAGCGCCGACGAGAATGGCTATCTGCTGTGACCTCGGCGTGGCACCCACGAGAAATCCGGTCTTCAGGTCCTGCGACGTTGTTCCGCCATTCGATGCGGCGATGCAGACAATCGCGCCGATCGACAGTGCGGTGACGAAATAGTTGCTGCCGGTCCAGCCGAGGATGACAAAAGTAAGACAGGTGAGCAGCAGTGTCGCGACAGTCATGCCCGATATCGGGTTGGACGACGAGCCGATCTCACCAGTCAGCCGCGAAGACACCGTGACGAAGAGGAACCCGAACACGATGATGAGAAGCGCGGCAGCGATGCGTGTGACGACGGTCGTTCCGCCGACGTAGAGCGGGCTCGCAAATGCGATCGCGACAACGAGTGCAATGATGCCGAGGAGCACGACGCGCATGGATATGTCGCGATCGGTGCGCGGGGCGGCGGTTGCGTCAACGGATTTGGCCGAGTTGAAATCGCGCAGACCTCCGCGCATGCCGTGAACGATTGTGGGAAGCGACCTGAACACGGAAATGATCCCGCCTGCGGCAACCGCGCCGGCACCTATGTAAAGCACATACGCATCGCGGATGGCGCCAGGGCCCATGTCCTTGATGAGTGTCGTCGTCTCCGGAGCGAGCGGGCCGGCGAGCGCATCGCCGAAATAGCTGATGAGCGGTACGAGAACGAGGAAGGCGAGCACACCGCCGGCGCACATGATGGACGCAATGCGAGGCCCGATGATGTAGCCGACGCCGAGCAGCTCGGGAGATATCTCGACCGAGACTGACGCGTTCCTGAAAGGAGCACCGAAGATTTTCTCGGGAACCTCCTTCCATCCATGGAACGCCACCATGACGGTCTTGTACACGAGGGCGAGGCCGAAGCCGGTGAAGATCGTCTTCGCGCTCGTGCCGCTACCCAGTTTCTCCTGCTCGCGGCGCGCTGCTTCGGACGCGGCGGCTCGCGATTCCGGTGATGCTCCCGCCTTGAGCACTTCGGCGCACGCCGTTCCTTCGGGATACTTGAGCACTCCGTGCTGCGCGACAATCAGTGCGCGTCGGAGTGGAATCATCATGAGAATGCCGAGCAATCCGCCGAGTACGGCGACGAGCATCACGCGGGTGATCTCGAGGTCGAAGCCGAGGATGAGAATCGCCGGCATCGTCACGCCTACGCCGAATGCAATGGACTCTCCGGCGGATCCAGCGGTTTGAACGATGTTGTGCTCGAGGATCGTCGCGTCGCGTGCCCCGAATTTCGAGAGGAGCTTGAACAGGGTGATGGAGATCACCGCGACGGGAATGGACGCGCTGACTGTCAGGCCGACTTTCAGCACGAGGTAGAGCGACGATGCGCCGAAAATCAGTCCAAGGAGCGCGCCGACGATGATTGGGCGAGCGGTGAGCTCTCGCAGATTCGTTTCAGGCGGGATGTACGGAGTGAATGGCGCCGGGCCATCGGGTACGAAGCCGATTCTGTCCGGATACTCCTGGGCTGGTAGGCTCATTCTCACACCTGTCAGGGGGTAGGCACGCTTTTTGGAACGCAGGAACCTTACCGTCAGGCGGCTCTGAAAGACAGGTTTGCGGTATTGGCCCGATATACCTACTGTATATCCCTTCCATGCCCTCGATAGACCCTAACTTCAGCTACGCCCTTCCCACCTTGATGTTCCTTCCGGCACTCTTTCAGGTGCGGGACATCAGCGACGCGCGGGATCAGGTTGCGATCGACATCGATGCGCGGGAGTTCATGGCGGGGTATGCGGACGACCTTCGGCATGGCCGCCGGCAGTCGATAATCGAGCGGTATGATCGCCGCGGGGCGTACCGGGTTGGAGAGGGAGAAAAGAACCTCGAATCCTGGGAGCTCATTCGAGCGGCATACCTGACCCAGTGGACGCCGCCCGCCCGTTTCGCGTGGCGCGACTTGTCGTATGAGGTCGTGAGCGAGAACGCCGTCATCGTCATCGGGCTGTTCGAGTGGGGTCTCGCCGACGGGCGCAGCCTCACCTTCTCCTATACGGGACTGCTCGTGAGGAGTGAGGGCGAGCTCAAGATCCGTCTCGAGGACGAATCAATGAGCCCGAAAACGCTCGCGGCACTGAACTCCGGGAAGAGCCAGGTCTAGTCCCTCTTCCAGACGTCGTCCACGGTGCTGTCGTAGCGCGACATCTTCGTACCGCCCGGACCGTAGAGCTCCCGCCTCAATTTCAGTACTACCCATACTGCCGCCGCGGTGCCCGCGGTGACCTTGATCGCTTTTTCGATCCGTCCGTGCTTCGGGGGCGCGATTCTCTCAGTGATCTTCGACAACGGGTTTTTCACTCCAGGACTCTCCTCGGATGTGGGTCTATATAAGGTATAAGGGATTTCTGTGAGCGAAATCATCAAAGAGGCCGGACGGGTGACGGCGGTGTTCGGGCAGCACGATGAGAAAACGATCGCCCAGCTCCAGAACGTCGCCTCACGGGCAGCCTATGCCGCGCTGATGGCCGATGGGCATATGGGGTACCTGATGCCGATCGGCGGGGTCGCGGCCTACCGGAACCAGGTTTCGGTCCCCGGCGTGGGGTACGACATCGCCTGCGGTAACGCGGCGATCATGACCGATCGGTTCATCCACGAGCTCGACCGCCGCGATCTTGACCTTCTCGCTGACGAGATCCAACGAACGATCTCCTTCGGAATGGGACGCTCGAACCGGGCTGACGACGCTCCGGTGGACCATGAGCTGTTCCAGTCGGATGCATGGTCGCTCCTTCCCGCCGATGCGAAACCGCGCGAGCTCCAGGCAAAGGCGCGGAATCAGCTCGGCACAGTTGGCAGCGGAAATCACTACGTGGATGTCTTCGCCGATCGTGACGACGGACGCATCTGGGTCGGCGTCCACTTCGGCTCACGAGGACTCGGCCACACGATAGCGTCGGGCTTTCTTGCGCTTGCGGCGAATGCGAAGTGGGGTGAGCGCGTGAAGGAGTCGGAGGCAATTCTCGATCTCGACAAGCCGATGGGCCAGGACTACTGGTCGCTGATGAATCTCGCCGGGCAGTACGCGTACGCGGGGCGCGAGTGGGTGGCGAGGAAAGTGGTGGAGATAATCGGCGGGCATGAGCTCGAGCTCGTTCACAATCATCACAACTTCTCGTGGAACGAGGAACACTTCGGCGAGCGCTTGATCGTGGTTCGCAAGGGAGCGACGCCGGCGTTTCCCGGACAGAAGGGATTCATCGGCGGATCGATGGGAGACGACGCAGTAATCGTTCGAGGAGCAGGAGGACAAAACCAGAACAGCGCGGTGCCCGGTACCCGTCAAAACCAGGAGAACGCGATGTACTCCACCGTGCATGGGGCGGGACGAGTCATGTCGCGAACGCAGGCGCGCGGAAAGACGAAAGGCTGGGGACCGAAGGCGCGCATCGTTTCGCCGGGACTGGTGTCACAGGAGATGATGGATACGTGGCTCGGTGAGCGCGGGGTAATTCTGCGCGGCGGCGGGCTGGATGAAGCGCCGCAGGCGTACCGGCGGCTGCCTGACGTGCTCGCAGCTCAGGGCGATACCATCGAGGTGCTGCACACGCTCCGACCGGTTATCGTGGTGATGGCAGGAGCGAACGAGTTCGATCCCTATAAAGACTGACGCATGAAATTTTTTCTATCTCTGGTTGTGATCGCCTTCATCCCCGCGATGGGCAGCGCGCAGACACCACGCGCTGATTCCATTTCCCAGATTCTCGAAAAAGTGGACAGCGGTGCTGCGCTCCGCGTGCGAACCCAGCGTCAGACCGTTCGCGGCACGCTTACGGGCATCGGGACCAATGCGCTCGTTCTCGGCGTGAGCTCAGGAGCGCAGAGGCCGATCAGGTACGATGCGATCGACGAGATGTGGAGACAGGGGCACTATGCGAAACACGGTGCAGTCATCGGGGGCACGATCGGGGCGACGGTTCTGAGCGGATTCGGGCTTCTGCTCATCTCGGCTCTTTGCGAGACAGATGACGGATGCAGGAGCGACAAGACGAAGGTCGTAGTCTACGGTATTGCCGTTGGTGGGGGCGCTGGTGCGCTGCTCGGCGCCGGTGTCGGATATCTCACCAAGCGGTGGATTGAGATTTATTAGTAGCAATTCGCTACTATCTCAGTGGAGGACTCAACAGCGCGCTCTCTGTCGTCTGCCTTCAGCCGTCAGCACGAGCTATCTGCTTACTGACGCCTGCTCACTACGCCAGTGGCAGATAGCAGATAGCGGGCAGCTCTTGCTGAAAGCAGAACGCTGACGTCAGACAGCATGCGTGTCATTGCTTCTTCAGTTCCATTGTCCAGATGTCGCTCTGCCTGTTGCCGACGATGTAGTAGATGTTCTTCGAACCCACATCGAAGACGCCGCGATAGATCTCCCGGTCGGAATCGCTCAAATGGAGAACTACCTGACTGGCGCCTGTTTTCTGATCGACTTGCCAGATTGAGGACGATCCGTCTTTCTCAGTCATCGAGAAATAGATGGCGCCGGTCTTTGCCCAGACCAGAGTTCCCGGTGACTGGAAACGCCGCATCATCTGGGCCTGGAGCGGTAAGGCAGAGTAGCTACCTCCTGTGGAATCGACGATGTAAATACCAGGCGGGCACGTCGGGCACATCTCTCCCGGGCCCGCGCCCGACACGTATCGTTTTCCTTCCGGGGAGATATCAGCGATGGCGCTGCGGAATAGAAGCTTTGGCTTTCCCCAACTCGCTCCCTCACGCTTCAGCGTATACATCGTATTCGGCAGCCTGAAGAAAAGGAGGCCACGGCCGTCCGGATACCAAATAGGAGACAGCTCTTCGGCAGCCGTTGCAATCGCCGGCGTGTGACGTGTTCCTGCTTCATCGGTGATGTAGATGTCGCGACTGCCACTGGCCAGAGTGTGATACGCTACCTGTTTGCCGTCGGGCGACCAGTTCGGCGCAAACTCGTCCGCAGCATCGCGCGTGAGCTGTTGAGGCTCACCCCCCTCGACCGGAATCTTGTATATGTCCTGGTTTCCGCTGAGGTTCGAGTCGTATGCCAGCCAACTCCCGTCCGGCGAGACATCGAGTGACTCGATGGTCTGATTGCCGCTGGTAATGCTGCGCGGCGATGTCCTGGGCAGTCCGGCAAGCGGCGTCGTCCAGATGTTGGTAGCGATATTGAAAACGCTGTACGTCAGAACGGTGCCCGATCGATCAAGCGAGATTGTATGTGCGTTGAGCCCTGTTGTGAGACGTACTGGGTCACCGCGCGGAGAGCCGTCACTTTCAAGCCGCTGCAGATAGATGTCGCGATTTCCTCCAGCCGAAGAGATGTAGAGAATGTTTCCGTCAGGAGTCCAGACCGGACTCGTGTTCAGTGACGTAAACGAAGTGATGCGCACGGGCTTCCCTCCGCCTGCGGGAACGACCGCGACTGCAGAGGGAGCGATGTTACCGAGGTTCGCTCCGGCGAGAAATTGCGCATTGCCGTCGACGTAAGCGATGAGCTTGTCATCCGGGGACCATGCTGGAGCGAACGATCCACGCTCGGTGTCAGTGCCAGCGAGTATTTGCGGATTCTCGCCTCTTGGCCCCGCAACGTAGATCCCGATGGACGCTGCGAATGACTGCGGGCGCTGACCTGAGCATGCAACACGGTCTGCCTTGTTCGAAAAGGCACAGCTCGTGAGCCCGATCGTATCGGTGAACGACACCGGCATGCCGCCAAATGAAGGAATGACGTTCGTGCGGAGCCGCGTCGCGTACATGATCTGAGAACCGTCAGGGCTCCACCGCGGCCATTCAGCGCTTTGCATCGAATCGGTCAGGGCAATGGCGCGTCCGCCCGATAGCTGTCGTACGTAAATGCGGTAGTTCTCGAACGAGCCTGCGGCGAACGCGACCATTCGTCCGTCAGGAGAGATTGCGGGGTGAATCTCGAGGCCAGCCATGTTCGTCGCCTGCTTCGTGTTGCCGACGACCATCGACGGTGGGTTGCCCTTGAATGCAAAGGTGCTTGCGATGAATCCCGCGCCGATGATTCCAACAATGCCTGCGGCAACCGCGATGCGCTGGGGAGTCCACTTGAACGGCTTTTTAATCGAGACTGGAGTCATCGGCGCACTCGCGCCGCTCGTGAACGAGTATGGCTCAAGTGCCGAGTGCAGATCGTCAGCGCTCTGCCATCTGTCGGACGGATGCTTCTCGAGACAGCGCATGATCGCCTGTGCCAGTCCCGGTGGGAGCTGGGGCCGGTGCTGGCTCACGGGTGTCGGCTGAGTCGTAATGTGCGCTGACAAGGTCTGCTGCTGGTTCAATCCTGCGAACGGAGTTCTTCCCGCGAGCAGCTCATATGCGACGACGCCGAGTGCGTAGATATCCGCGCGAGCGTCCACGTGCGGATCTGCCGCAGCCTGCTCCGGCGCCATGTACGCGGGTGTGCCGAGCGCGATTCCAAGTGAAGTGAGCGTCGGGCCTTCAGTCGAAGTCTCCGACGTCGAGCTGCTCAACGCCTTCGACACTCCGAAATCCAGAACGAGAGCATGACTTCCGGAGATGAGAATGTTTTCCGGCTTGATGTCGCGATGCACCACCCCCTGCTCGTGCGCGTAGCTCAGTGCATCAGCAACTTCTCGGAGAATCTTCGTCGCTTCCTGAACCGGCAGCTCACGAACACGGGTAAGCCTTGTGCGAAGATTCTCTCCACCGATGAACGGCATCGTGTAGTAGAGGAGCGAGCCCTTCGCACCTGCGGCCAGCAGCGGAACGATGTGCGGATGCTGAAGTCTTGCAGCGAGCTGAATCTCGCGGCGGAATCGGTCGATGTTGATTCCCGCTGCGAGATCGGGCGGGAGGACCTTGATGACGACCTGGCGGTCCAGCTCGACATCGGTTGCAACGAAGACACGCGACATTCCTGCGCCGCCGAGCTCGCGATCGACGCGGTATGCTGTGCCCAACAGCTCCTGAAGCTGGCTCTGAAGGTCGGAAGTCACGGCCCGAATATGAGACTAGATCGGTGGGTTAGCCAACAACCTTTTTGACTGCGTGCTGTCTGACGTCTGAACGCAGAAGTCAGAGAGCACGCCTTTCATCCCCGTTTCCGGAACTCAGCTGGAAGCTCCGTCCATCGCTCGCGACCCTTGAAGTACTTCCACGGCTTGTAGCCGTTCTTCCTCAAGAAATCACGGTATCTGCGATGCCGGATTCGGAACAGCCGATCCGAGGATCTGATACGGCGATGAGGCCAGTCGCGAAGCAGGCGCTCCACCTTCCAGAGATTTCCATCCGACAGCCGCCAGTCGTACGGATCCAGCACTCGCAGGTCGAGCACGCAATATCCCTTGATCCGTCCCGAGTGATCTACGTATCCCTCCGCATAGCTCTGCGCGAGAGCGCGCGGCGTCCTGAAGAGCGGCTTGCGGCCATGCAGGCCGGGATCACGCGAACGCGCAACGGATCCCCACCCCGTCTTCGTGCGATAAACCCAGATCACATGATCGAGCAGGTCGATCGACTCGAAGCCCAGCACAAGCGGCGGATAGCCGTGCTGCTCGAGAACAGTCGCTGCGAACAATGCTGCTTCGAGACAGTGAGCGGTGCGCGTGCGTGTGACACCCCGAAACCCGCGCATCGTGTCACCAGCCGGCTCTCTATTGTATGGGAGGTCGTTCAGCCATCGCTGAACTGCGAGCGGTGTGCGAAGCTGGTTTACAAGTCGCCGCTCACTCGCAGTGAGCTGAAGTGCAGGTGGCTCAACTGTCGATGAATCAGGGAGTCGTGCAGTCACTACTGCTTCTTCAGCTCCATCGTCCAGATGTCGCTCTGCCGGTCGCCGATTGTGAAGTAGAACTGGTTGCCGAACACGTCGAACGTCGATCGGTACATCTGGCGAAGGGGGTCAGTGAAGTGAAGCACTCGCTTCTCTTCATCACCGTTGATTGGAAGCTGCCAGATGGATGTCGTCCCGTCAGCCTCCCGAATGGCGCTGTAGAAATGCCGCGAATCTCTGCTCCACGGACCTGCGCCTGCATTGCTCGCGAGAAGCTCCGGGCGCTTGAGCGGAATTGGCCGCGATCCCGATCCATCGGCGGACGCGATATACGGACCCGCCGGACACACTCCGCACACCGTCCCCGCCTCGGCGATGTGAACCAGCCACTTCCCGTCAGGCGAATACATCGCCGGAGCAACTCCGCCACGCGACGCGAGAGACGGCTTGCCCCAGCCATTTCCCTCGCGCTTCACCTCGAAGACCGAATCCGGGAATACCATATAAAGGATCCTGTCCGTGGCGTGCCACACAGGAAGCCGCTGTTCACCAGGACCCTCGACGACAGGACGCATGTTCGTTCCATCCGCGTTCATGATGAAGATGTCGCGAGTACCGTTCTTCAAACTGTAGAACACAATCTCGGTCCCGTCGGGCGACCACGCCGGATGAAAATCGTCGACATCATTTCGCGTGAGCTGCTCGGGGTCGCCCCCTGCGAGCGAGACCTTGTAGATGTCCTGATTGCCGTTGACGTTCGAGTCGTACACGAGCCACTGTCCATCGGGAGAGACCGATCCGTACTCGACTGTCTGGTTGCCTGTCGTCACAGGCTTCGCTGCAGCTGCGCTCGCGACGTCGGACTCGCCGGCAGTTGCTGTCCAGATGTTGGCGACAGTAGTGAATGCACTGTACGCGAGCGCCTTTCCATCTCGGCTCATAGAGATCGTATGCGGATTGAGGCCGGTCGTCAGGCGCACGGGTTTACCGCGCGGGCTTAGATCGCCGTTCAGTCGCTGCATATAGATGTCGCGCGAGCCGCCGAGCGAAGAGATGAAGAGTACTGCACCGTCGGGAGTCCACACCGGAGACGTGTTCAGATGCGTGTCGTCCGAAATCTTGACCGGCTTTCCACCGGTTGACCTGATCACCCAGATCGATGATGGCGCGATGTTACCGATGTCCGATCCGGAAATGAATCCGCCGTTTCCGCGAGCGTATGCGACGACCTTGTCGTCCGGCGACCAGGCAGGCACGAATACCCCGGCTCGATCAGCATCGGTGAGGTCGATGCGCCCAGTTCCATCGCGGTTGAGGACGACGAGGCCGCTGTTGTCGCGTCTCCCGCACGCGAAGCGATCTCCCTTGTTCGACCACCGGCACTGATCAAGCGCATCGAGTGAAGAAACCAGGGACGGTGATCCACCGAAGGCGGGCACTGTCATCACTCGTTGGCCGCTCGTGAACAGAATCTCCGATCCGTCGGGATTCCATTGCGGCCAGCGCGGATCCAGTGTGCTGTCGGTGAGAGCGATGGCGCGTCCACCCGAAACCTGCCGCACGAAAAGCTGGGCGCGGTTTCGCGCATTCACCACATAAGCGACCGTGCGTGCATCAGGAGAGATGCTTGGGTGGACCTCGAGTCCGGAGGCGGTCGTCATCTGCCGCGTGCTGCCGACGATGAGATTGTTGCCACCTCTCCTGAAAGCGAACGTGCTTCCAACGAGCGCGACCGTGATCACACCGGCAGCTGCGGCGGCAACAGCGATGCGATTGCGTGTCCATGTGAATGGAGCTCTACCTGCCGCCGCATCTATCGACGCAGTCGCGCCGCTCGTCACCGAGTACGGCTCGAGAGCCGCGCACAGCTCGTCCGCGGACTGCCACCTGTCGGCGGGATTCTTGGCGAGACATCTCATCACGATTGCCGCGAGCCCCGCCGGAACCTGCGACCGATACTCGAGCAGCGGAGCAGGCTTCGTATTTATCTGTGCCGACAGCGTTTGCTGCGGAGTCAGTCCCGCGAATGGCGTCCGGCCAGTGAGCAGCTCGTATGCGACGACGCCGAGTGCGTAGATATCCGCGCGGTGATCGACATTGGGATCGGCGATGGCCTGCTCGGGTGCCATATACGCCGGTGTTCCGAGCGCGACTCCGAGCGATGTGAGAGCGAATTCGCTGCTGGCCGGCCCGCTCGACACCGCGCTCGTGAGGGCCTTCGACACTCCGAAGTCGAGCACCACCGCATGATTTCCGGAGATGAGAATGTTCTCCGGCTTGATGTCGCGATGGACAACGCCCTGGGAGTGTGCGTAGCTCAATGCCTCAGCGACGTCGCGAAGGAATCGTGTCGCCTCCGTGACCGGAAGCTCGCGAGTGCGCACGAGCCGCGTGCGGAGGCTTTCGCCGCTGATGAACGGCATCGTGAAATACAGCATTCCGCCGCGAGCGGCCGCAGACAGAAGAGGAACGATGTGCGGATGCTGGAGCCGTGCAGCGAGATGGATCTCACGGCGAAAGCGATCGACATTGAGCCCCGCGGAAAGATCCGGCGGCAGGATCTTCACTACCACCTGGCGCTCGAGCTCGAGCTCAGTTGCGACGAATACGCGCGACATGCCCGCTCCGCCCAGCTCGCTGTCGACGCGATAGCCGGGGCCGAGGACTTCCTGGAGCTTGTTCGCGAGTTCGGTGTTCAGTGACGACTCAGGGCAGGTCGTGGTTGAACGAATATGCGAATCGGTGCAGGTTCAAGCCACCGCGGAAAAACGAACGCCGCGGATTTCTCCGCGGCGTTCATCCATTGCTTACAACTTCCGCCTACTTGTTGCCCTTGCCCGGATTGGTCGTGGGCTTGGCGGCTTTTCCTGCGTTGGCTGGAACACCTGCCGGCGGACCGCCGGTGGTTCTGGTAGTACCGAGGGCCTTGCCCGGGTTGACGGGC
This sequence comes from Gemmatimonadaceae bacterium, assembly GCA_036398255.1. Lineage (GTDB taxonomy): Bacteria > Gemmatimonadota > Gemmatimonadetes > Gemmatimonadales > Gemmatimonadaceae > UBA4720. The sequence goes on from DASWQD010000451.1 coordinate 14,748, forward strand.
CGACCTGCATCTGCTGGTCGGTTGGCGTTTGAAGCCCCAAGACCCTCGGAAATCTTCTCGAGCTCTGCATCAGATGCGCGTGCCTGAAGACGGGCGAGCACGCGAGCAAGCGCCTCGTCCGATGGAAGACCGCGATCGACGAGCGAGCCGATTACGAACAGCGGTACCGCGAGTGAGCGTCCGGAGGGAGCGCTCTTTGCGAGCTCACTCACCGCGGCACCATCGACGCCCTGCCGTATGGCTTCGGCGCCGGCTTCAATTTCGTCGTCGGAGGGTTTGCGACCGCGCGCATCGCCAAGAACGTCCTTGGCCTTCTCCATCCGCTCGCCCTGCTGCTCGATGGATCTGGCAATGAGCCTCGGCTCGACTCCTTTCGCGGCGAACTTTAGAGCGCGCTGCTCCAGCGCACGTGCAGGGAGCTCGTGTGCCCGAGCTTCTGCGATCGTGGCAAGCACTTTTTGTGCGACGTCCGCGGGGAGAACTTCACGGAGCCGTGCCGAAGGATCGTATGCGGGTGTCTGCGCGCCGGCCGCGCCGGCTGCGAGCAGAATCCCTCCAAAAACTGCAATAGTTCTATGTCGGTTCATGCGTTGGGCCCTCTTTCGGGTATTTAACCTTCGCCATAAAGACTCCACTGTTCTCCAGCCGGGTCACATCTGAATCACCAGAACGCCAACTGAGCTGCCAAATTCATCCGATTTTCGCGGAAGCCCCTGCGGGACGGTCCAAGGCCCTCCGTCAATCCGGACATTCAACTCGTGAATACCCGGGTTAACGGTGAGCTGAACAGTCCACCAGCCGTTCTGCTCACTGTGCAGGGATACTGGACGCCATTCCGTGAAGTCGCCCATCACTTCCACTGTATTTGCCGACGGTGCTCTGACTCGAAGCTCGCGAGTGCGTGCGTCGATGCGCCTGACTTCGAAGCCCTTTCGCGGCACCGCTTCCATGACTGCGCCTGCGGAGGGCTCATAGCGGCGAGATCCGAAACGAACACTGACTGAGGCAAACCGGCCGCCCGGAAATCCCTGTGTGAGATCGACCGGATAAGTACCGGCGCTCGCAACGAGTGCAACGCGCGACAGCATCCACGCTGTGACACTCAGGCTTCCCCAGGATTTCGCAGTCCCGCCAAGCGTCGGAAGTCTTGATCCGCTGCGCAATCCAGCCGACGCGTTGAGGTCGATCCGCGGCAGATTGAGTGATGCAGAGATCTGGGCATCTGTGTACCTGATGGAGTCGTCGATGACGACTGGAGTTGCAGAGATCATTGCGCTCGCATTTCCCGAGCGTGCCCAGGCCGCGCCTTCGCCCTGCCGGAGACTGCGCCACGTGACGCCATCCCACGTTGTCCCGGCTCCTCCGCCGATCCATGCTCCGTAGTCGTCAGCGGACAGATGGCCGCGTGCGACTGCAATCAGCTGTCCTGTTCGCGACCTGTCATCGCGCGTGCTGCCGCCCGCTCCTCCTTCGATCTCGCCAAGCATGTGCTTGACTCGTGGTGTAAAGATCGACGCGCCCGCGTGGCCCTGAGCCGACCATCCACCGCCGGTGAAATAGGACAGCGTGCCGGTTGTCGTGAGCATGCTCGATCGTGACTCGAGCCAGAATGCGGGCGTGAGCGCAACGGCGTTTGCGTCGATCGAGTCGGCGTACTGCATTGTGAGCACACCGGCGTCGATGGATGCTCGTGCATGCTGTGCGAAAGCCGGCGCAGCGAGCGACATCCCCGGGAGTGTGAGGAGCAATGCCCATAACCTGCGACCGGCTTTCATTTTTTTCGCGAGCTGCAACTGCGTCAGCTCGTTGCTCCTACACTTACGATCGAGCTTTCAGTCCCGAATTCATCCTCGACAGCCGGCGTGAGCGGGTCAGCGACCCAGTGCTCTCCGTTCTCGTCAGTGACGATGAAAGCATACTCGTGCCTGCCTTTCTCGAGAGGAACGGTGACCGTCCATGCATTCCTGTTTGCGGCGCGCGTCAGAGGGGTCTCCTTCCTGGCCCATCCGTTGAAATCGCCGACGAGATAAACCTGCTTTGCCGACCCGTTCACGAGAATGAAGTGCACGTTCTGGACGCCTGCGTCTTCTGCCGGCCTGATCGTGCTCAGAAACATGACTCCAAAGATCGACGCGGCGATTGCCAGGCCGCCGAGCGGTGTGAAACGCAGCGTGTAGCGCTTCTGCCACCAGCGCTCGTCGGGGTGCTCACGCGAATGCACCGCATCGATCTTCGCGAGAGCTTCGGCATGCACAGCCGACATCACTCTCACCTCGAACGTGTCGTCGAGCCGGAAAGTTTTCTTCAGCGGACGGACGATGTTTTCGATTGCAGCGCGATCGGAATCGTTCTGCCAGTCACTCATGTCACTGCTCCTTCGAGGAATCCGCGCAGCCGCTCGGTTGCACGCTTCACTCTCATCTTGAGGGCGGATATTCCGACGCCCGTAATTTCCGACATTTCCTCATAGCCAAGGCCTTCTACGTGCCTCAGCAGGAATGCTTCACGCTGCTGCGGGTCCAGGCGGTTCAGGGCGTGCTGTATCTCATCACGAAGCGCCGAGTCCGCCGACGTATCCGGAGCCGCTGCGCTTTCGACTTTTGCATCATCTCTCACGAGCCGCCGCTCGCGTTTTGTGCGTCGGGCGCCGAGCGTGCGGCATTCGTTCACTACTATCTGATACAGCCACGAGCCGAATCTTTCCGGATCGCGGCACTGGCCGAGGTTGCGATAGGCGCGCACGAATGCGAGCTGGAGCGCGTCGTCGGCGTCCTCGAGGCTGCCCAGCATCCGCGCCGCGAACCGTGTGTACGCATCGCGGTACCGATTGACCAGCACCCCGTAAGCATCGGTGTTCCCGGTGAGAACTTGCGCTACGATACTGGCGTCAGGCCGGTCGGCCGGGAGTCCCATAGTACATAGACTACAACAATCGATGCCGTCGTCACAACGAGAGCCGGTTTTGGCCTCCATCAGTATATTGAAGCCCCAATGACCGAGCCGACCTTTCGTGACGAGCTCCAGGCTTCACTCGGCACAGCCTTCACCATTCAGCGGGAGCTTGGGGGTGGGGGAATGTCGCGCGTGTTCCTGGCGCGCGACGAGTCGCTCGGGCGCGACATAGTGATCAAGGTCCTGCCGCGCGAGCTTGCGGCAGAGATGTCCACGGAGCGATTCACCCGGGAGATAAAGCTGGCGGCAGCGCTCCAGCATCCGCACGTACTCCCTGTGCTGTCGGCGGGAACGGCGAGCAGGCTGCCGTACTACACGATGCCCTTCGTGCGCGGTGAGTCGCTGCGCGCAGCGATGGACAAGGGATCAATGTCCGCTGAGGACAAGGTGGAGGCCCTGCGCGATGTTGCGAGGGCGCTGCGTTATGCACACGGCGAAGGCGTTGTGCATCGAGACATCAAGCCGGAGAACATCCTGCTGTCAGGTGGCAGCGCGGTCGTTGTCGATTTTGGAATCGCGAAGGCGCTCTCGGCTTCGCGAACCGAGGCCCCTGGCGGGACCCTGACGCTGGTGGGCACTTCGATCGGCACGCCTGCATACATGTCACCGGAGCAGGCAGCGGCTGATCCGAAGATCGATCATCGCGCCGATATCTATGCATGGGGTGTCGTCGCGTACGAACTGCTTGCCGGCCGGCATCCATTCGAAGGTAAGACCACACCACAGCAATATCTCGCGGCGCACTTGTCGGAAGCCCCGCCATCGATCAGGAGGACAGCGCCGCAGATATCGGGCGCAATTGGCGACGTCATTATGCGTGCGCTGGAGAAGGATCCAAACAAGAGGCCACAATCGGCGGACGAGATCCTTTCCCGTCTCGGTGGAACCTCGAGCGGATCCGGAAGCGTGATGGCGGTCAAGCGGAGCATGTGGCGGTGGGAGATAATAGCCGCAGCTGCAGTCGCACTCATTGCGGCTGGTGTCGCTATCTGGCAGAGCAGGGGAAGGGCTGAGCCGCGCTCGCAGATCATGCTCGCTGTTCTGCCGTTCGAGAATCAGGGACCTGCGGAGCAGGACTATTTCGTGGATGGTCTGACGGACGCGGTGAATGGAAAGCTCGCTGGCCTCTCCGGCGTGAGCGTTATCGACAGGCGGAGCACGCTGCCTTACAAAAAGACCACGAAACCCGTGAAGCAGATTGGAAGTGAGCTCGGAGTGCAGTATGTGCTCGCGGGAGTCGTGCGGTGGGCGAAGGGAACGTCAGGATGGCGTGCGCAGGTCATGCCGACGCTCGTGAACACCAGTGATGCGACGATGAAGTGGGCAGGCGAGCCCGTTGTCGTATCCTCTGACGATCCATTCTCGGCACAGACGGAGATCGCGACGAAGGTTGCTGACGCCCTTCAGTTAGCGCTCGGAGCGGACGAACGGCGGGATCTTGCAGCGCGTCCGACTCAGAACACCGAGGCATATGACGCCTACCAGAGAGGGAAGGCGATCTTCGAGAGTGTCCTCCAAACGGCATTCTCGGTTCGGGACGTCGATCAGGCGATCTCAAACCTAAAGCGGGCAGTGTCACTCGATCCGAAATTTGCGGATGCCTGGGTTTACCTCTCGACAGCGTATGGAAATCGGGCCTTCGAAGTTGCGGGTGACACGGCGTCTGTTCGTCTTCGGAACGACGCGGCGAATCGCGCATGGGAGCTCGATCCAAAGAATCCGCTCGGAGTTCTCGTTCGATCCGGTGTGCTGTTTTTGGAAGGCAATCGTGCTGAAGGCATCAAGATAGTCGGAGACGCCCTCGAGAGCGGGATCGTGCATCCAGAGCTGCTCGCCACGCATGCATGGGATGTCTTCGAGGCCGGTAAGCCGGACAGTGCCACTGAGCTGATGGCTCGTGCGATCAAACTCAATCCGCGATATCTCGACGCCAGGTTAAATGCTACCGGACTGGCGATGCGGCAGAAGAAATGGGCAGAAGCGGAGCGTCACAGCCGTGCCGCGATCGGAATCGATCCGACGGATGAGCGGGCATGGGCTGATCTTGCACAGCAGGCGCGGAACAGAGGTGATACGGCACAGATAAGGCAGGTTCTCGAGGAATCGCTGCAATACATCACCGATCCAAGCAACCTGCTGCGCGTTCACATGGTGTATGCCGGACGCGAGATGGGTATGAGGTTCGTCCGGATGACTCCCGAGCAGCTTCGCATCGAGACTCTTCGCGACAGCATCCGCACATACTATGACAACAAGGCGGACTTTTTTCTGCGTGAAGGCAATGTTGCAAATGCTCGGATCTACCATGACTCGATCATCACCAAGCTCGAGAAAAGAAACATTTCAGGGCCTGGCGAGCTGGGCCTCCGCGTCTATCTCGCCGTCGCGTACGCGGCAACTGGCCGAATTGCGGAGGGACGCGCGGAGATTGCGAGAGCGAGGGAAGCGGGACGAAGATGGAAACAGTTCAGGGAAGATGGCGTGACACCGGCCGTCGACCGCCGCCTGGAGGCAAGCGTACTCGGCTATGCAGGTGAGCACGAGGCGGCAATGAAAGAGTTGAGAGGGCTCGTGTCGGAGAGCTCGTGGACACCGCGTGGGCTCTATCATGAGCCGAAATTGCTGGTCCTGCGCGGTAATCCAGCGTTCGAAGCCTTCGCTCGGGAAAACTGAATGGAATTGAAGCGTCCAAGAATAGGTCTCGTGCGTTATACGCCGGTGGTTCGCGACATAGCGCGAGCGCTGGGTCTGCAGACTGTGCCCGCGTTTCGCATCGGACGCGGCCGGATCATGCTCATTTTCCGCCAGATCGGCGCATCGCGATGGTCAGCGGATGAGCGGATCGAGTACGCGTTCCAGGTCGCGAACACTGCGCGGAGCGTCTTCGCTTCGGATCACCGGCGGCTCGTGCGGCGGCATGCGAAGCGTGCAGTGGTGGTTGTCTATGAGGACGTTCTTCTCGAGGGCGGATGCGATGTCCGCGCGCGGTGGGAGTGCATCGTGCCCGTTCCGCGAGGTTGATCGAATTAGTATTTAGATGAAACTAATAGCCATCTCGTGATGTTTCCGACGCAGCCTCTGCGTTAGGCGGACGATCTCGTTGCAGTGCTCACGGTGATCCAGACATGTGAGGTGCAAGGTGAAGAGTTTTGCTATGGCCGCATTGATTGCTGTGCTGCTTTGGAGTGCAGCGCCTCGGGCTGTCGCACAGAATCTCGCGCTGGATCCGCGCGTGAAACAATCGCTGACGTTCCTCCAGATGTGGCTCGATGGTCAGCGTGTTTACGAGCAGATCCCGGGTATCTCGGTAGCCATTGTCCACGACCAACAGGTCATCTGGGCAGCCGGCTTCGGCAGCGCCGACCGCGAACGCAAGGTCGCGGCTACTCCGGAGACCGTTTACAGCATCTGCTCAATTTCAAAGCTGTTCACGAGCATCGCGATCATGCAATTGCGCGATGAGGGCAAGCTGCGGCTCGACGACCCGATAAAGCAGCATCTGCCGTGGTTCGAAGTGAAGCAGGCGCATCCGGAGTCGGGGCCGATTACCATAGAGAGTCTCCTCACGCATTCGGCCGGGTTTCAGCAGGACCCGCCGATTGCGTACTGGACTGGCGCCTTCAACTTCCCTACGAGTGCAGAGATCAGGGGAAGCCTGAGAAACGATGAGCTGCTCTTTCCCGCCGGTCGCCACCTCGAATACTCGAACACCGCGTACATTCTGGCAGGGGAAATCGTCGCAGCGGCCTCGGGCACAGCGTATACGGAGCGCGTGAAGTCGCGGATCATCGAACCGCTGGGACTCACGAGCACCACTCCCGACATGGCGCCAAGGTTACGCCAAGAGCGACTCGCCACGGGCTACTCCGGTCTCGGACGCGACGGTAAGCGCGTTCCCGTTCCGTTCTTTCAGACCAGGGGCGTTGCACCGGCTGCGGGCTT
>DASWQD010000452.1:0-3056 GCA_036398255.1 Gemmatimonadaceae bacterium
AGAATCGTCAGCACGCAACACGCCGACGTTCCGGCATCGCTTCGAGCTCACCTCGATGCGCGGTTTGTTCGGAGCGCTCGCCACTCTCGATTGGAAAACCGCCTGCTCGCTTGGTGAGCGTATCGGCGAGCTCGGCCACAGCCCGCTCGGCATCCGCCGGGATGTAGTGGAGAAGCAGATCGCGGCGGCGTTTCCTCATCTGGGTAACGACGACGTGCAGCGGATTGCGCGCGCTTCGTACAGGCATCTCGGACGGAACGCGGTCGAAGCCGTGCTGATTGGAAAACAGGGGCGGCAATCGATTCTCGACCTCGTCGAGCGCGTCGACGGATGGGAGCATCTCGAAAGGGCGACTGCGGGCGGGCGCGCAGCGATCGGCGTCGCCGCTCATCACGGCAACTGGGAAGTGCTCGGCGGATTTCTCGCAGCAAGAGGATTCGCGCCCGAAGTCGTTGTGCGCGGCATGGAGAACAAGCTTTTCGAGGAGTACCTCAATGCAAACCGCGCTCGCCTCGGCATCACGGTTGTGCGCGACACTGTGGCAGTACGCCATCTGACCCGGTCACTTCGCGAAGGCAGGTTCGTCTGCCTCCTCGCCGACCAGGGCGTTCTGGGCCTCGCGTCGTCGTACGTTCCGTTTTTCGGGCGCCCCGCCAAGACGCCCCGCGGATTTGCGGTATTCGCCTTGCGATTCGATGTGCCCGTCTGCTTCATGGACATGATCCGGCTTCCGAACGGTAAATTCAGGGCGGTTTTCGAGCCGGTCGAGATCGCACGCACAGGCGACAGGGAGAAGGACATCGACGCAATGGTGGCGCGGTACAGCGAGATCCTCGAGAAATGGGTGAGGCAATACCCCGAGCAGTATTTCTGGCAGCATCGGCGCTGGCGCCGGCAGCCGGAAGGCACACCCGTCGCTCTGCGAGATCCAACGCTCGAAGATCCATCGAAATGGACTCCCTCCCGGTGATGCGCTGATGCTCGACATTGCGCAGCGCCGCCGCCTGCTGAACGACAATCGCGCCCGCTTCGGGATCGCAGTTATCGTGGTCATGGCCCTCGCGGCGATCGCCGCGCCGTGGATAGCGAGCGATCCGCTCAAGATCGACCTCACGAGTTACCTGCAGAAGCCGTCGGGCGAACATTGGCTCGGCACCGACGTGCAGGGACGCGACATCTGGTCGCGCCTGGTTTACGGCGCGCGCGTGTCCCTCACCGTCGGGCTCATCTCCCAGGGAATAGCGCTCCTGCTCGGCGTGAGTCTCGGGCTTCTCGCGGGCTACTATGGGCGGTGGGTAGATGAGCTGGTGATGCGACTGGCTGATGTGACTCTCGCGTTTCCAACGCTGCTTCTGCTCATCGCGATGGTCGCAGCATTCCAGCCGTCGATGGGCGTTGTCTTCGCCACGATCGGCGTTGTAGGATGGGCGGGAATGGCTCGACTGGTGCGCGGACAGGTACTCGTCGTGCGCCAGCTGGAATACGTACAGGCAATTCGAGCGCTCGGGGCGAAGGACATTCGCGTGATGCTCCAGCATGTCCTGCCGAACGTCATCGCGCCGGTTGTGATCGCCGCGACGCTCGGCGTCGCCGGAGCAATCATGGCGGAAGCGGCGCTGTCGTTTCTCGGTCTGGGAGTGCCGCCACCCACTCCGAGCTGGGGTTCGATGATTGCCGACGGTCGCGATCTCGATCAGCTGCGGCGCGCGCCGTGGACCTCGGTGTTTCCGGGAATGGCAATCGGAGCCGCTGTGCTCGGATTCAACCTGCTCGGAGATGCACTTCGCGACGCACTCGATCCGAAACAGCATCGCCGGGCGCCGAGGAAGCCCGTGTGATCCGGCGGGTCGCGGCAGCTGCATTGGTGCTGGCCTGCGTCGACACCGAAGCGAAGCCAGCCGCGGAACAGTCCCGCGCGGCGAGCGAGCTTCGTCTGGAGGAACTCGCCGGCCGTTTCAGAAGTCCGGTATATCTCACCTCTCCGCCGGGCGATTCGCGGCTCTTCGTCGTCGAGCAAGCGGGTCGAATTCGTGTGGTGAAAAACGGAGCGACACTGCCGCGTCCGTTCCTCGACATCTCGGAGCGAGTCAGGAGCGGCGGTGAGCAGGGATTGCTCAGCATGGCGTTTCATCCCGCCTACCGGAACAACGGACAGTTCTTCGTGAACTTCACCGACCGCGCGGGCGACACTCGCGTAGAGCGTTTCAAGGTGAGCAGCGACGCCGACGTGGCCGATGAAGCCTCTTCGAAGCTCGTGATCGAGATCGACCAGCCGTACTCGAATCACAATGGTGGTCACATCCTGTTTGGACTCGACGGCATGCTGTACATCGGGATGGGAGACGGAGGTTCCGGCGGGGATCCCCATGGCAATGGGCAGAGCAGAAATGCACTCCTCGGGAAGATGCTCCGGTTGAACGTCAGCCGCTCCGAGCCATATTCGATTCCGCAGGGGAATCCGTTCTCGGCGGCGTCGGGAGGTAGGCCGGAGATATGGGCGACCGGAATGCGCAATCCGTGGCGCTTTGCCTTCGACAGGCCGACGGGCCTCTTGTACATCGCCGACGTCGGGCAGAATGCGCAGGAGGAGATCAATGTCGAGTCGGCGAGCTCGGCGGGATTGAACTACGGCTGGAACATCATGGAAGGTGACAGCTGCTATCGCGGCAGTGGGTGCAGCAGGAATGGACTCACGATGCCGAAGGTCACCTTCGGCCACGGCGGAGGCGCGTGCTCGGTCACTGGCGGATTTGTATATCGCGGTCGCCGCGTCCCCGCGATTGCAGGGCACTACTTCTACTCTGACTACTGTGCGGGCTGGATTCGAAGCTTCCGCATGCAGAACGGATCAGCCGTCGACCGAAGAGAGTGGAAAACGGTGGAGCTCGGGCATGTCGTCTCGTTCGGAGAGGATGCCGCGGGCGAGCTCTACATTCTCACGGAATCCGGAAAAGTTTTCCGTATCGCGGGAATTAGATAAAAGCGTTGCAGGAAGAAGAGGAAGAAAGGCGGAAGAAGAGAAAGGAAACCATAAAGTCTTTTTTATGGTTTCCTTT
>DASWQD010000453.1:0-3295 GCA_036398255.1 Gemmatimonadaceae bacterium
TACCGGTCGTGGGCGAGTTCCGGTAAAAGCTCCCGTCGAAAGCGTTTCGTGCGTTCGGAGTCACGACGATCATTTCCTTCGCGAGGCCGGATCGAATCAGGCTGTCCATCGACAGCCTCGTGTTCATGTTGCTGTATACGCCGGCCATGAACGCGCGATGGTTCGCGGCGAACCCGTGAAGCAGATAGACCACAGGATACCGCCTGCTTCGATGCGTCGAATAGCTCGGCGGCAGATAGACTGTGACTTCGCGCTGGTCAGTGTCGCCGATGAGATTCCCGCGAAGCGAGGGCGACGAAACAGTATCGACGTGGGTGATCCCGCCGCCCTGCGCGGACAAAGGTGCAGGCGACGTCAACAGAACGATGAGACCGAAAAACCGGTTTGGCTTCAATGACCAGGGAATTGGGTTGGAAAAGATCGCCCGCGTTTCTGGCTCGCAGCTAGTAGCCAGCAGCAAGCAGCAAAAAAGGGTCGCCATCTGGCGACCCTTTTTCTTTCACTTCAGACTGACAATCAGTTTTCGTTGCTCTCTCCCTCATTGTCGTAGGCTAAAGCGTCTGCTTCGCGAAACCTGTCGAAAATCCCTGCCACGAAGTCCGCACTGCGTTCTCCGATGCTGCCGGCGGTCGTCCAACCCTTCTGAAACCACGCCCCGAGATTCAGCACGTCCTCCGCTCTTTCCGCCCCCCCAGCCTGTACGTCAGGCGTGTGGGGCACTCCAAAGAGCTCCATCACAACCTCCACTGGTTACCTCCTCCTTGTACCCCCGCGTGGGATAACAAGTTTCGGGCCGAACAACGGAAAAACTTCCGCCAGCATCATAAGCACGATTCGTTCGGCGAGCGGTAACAATCTTGTGAAGGCGTGGTTGTCCCTACGCAATCTCCCGCGCGGCTATTCCCCGCGTCGCAAAAATGCGGGCGACGGCATCTCCGATCTTGTTATTCGGAGTACTCGCCCCGGCAGTCACACCGACCTGAACCGCTCCTTCCTGCGCCAGCCATCCGGTCTCCACCGAATCTTCCTTTCCGCCGGGAGGGCGATAACGGATGGTCCCGGCATCAGGATCGATCGCCGAAGCATCTTCTATGTGATATGTGCGGACTTTCTCCGCACACAGCGCAGCGAGTGAAATCGTATTCGACGAATTGTATCCGCCGATCACAACCATGACATCGATCGGCTGCTGCAACAGCTCGATCACCGCGTCCTGGCGCTCCTGCGTCGCGCTGCAGATCGTGTCGAACGTGCGGAAATTTTCCTTCGCGTACTCTTCTCCGCGCGCGCGCTCCATCGCCTGCCCGACCTCCACGCCGATCGCGAGCGATTCGCGCGCGAGCATCGTGGTCTGGTTCGCGACACCAATTCGCTTGAGATCGCGGTCGGGATCGAATCCCGGCGACGCAGCGTGCGCGAACTTCGACATCAGGTCTGCGCCGGTGATGCGACCCTCGATGAAATCGCAGACGACCTTCGCCTCTTCCATGTTGCGCACCACGAAGTAGTGGGCGCCCGGATACTTCGTCGCCTGTGAGGCGGTCGCGCGAGTCTCTTCATGGTAGTACTTGCCATGGATCAGCGAGGTGAACCCGCCCTTGGCGTAACTCTCGACTCGCTTCCATACATTGAGCACGGAACCGCAGGTGGTGTCGACCATCACGCAGCCGATGGCACGCAATGTCTCGAAATCCCGGATCGTCACACCGAACGCCGGAAGAATCACCACATCCTCGGCACCAACTCCGCTGTAATCGATTCCCTCCGGCCCGATCTGGAGGATCTCGACCCCCATGTCGCGGAGTTTCGTGTTTACGTGCGGGTTATGAATGATCTCCCCGGCCAGGAAAACCTTACGGTCCGGGAACTTGCGGCGGGTCTGGTAGGCATAGTCCACGGCCCTCTCGACCCCGTAGCAGAAGCCGAATTCGCGGGCTAAACGGACGGTTGTGCCCTGCGCTTCGAGGGCGAACTCCCGCTCCCGGAGCAGGTCCACGAGCCGGCCGCTATAATCCGAGGAAAGCTCAGCCTGGACTTCGGCCTTCAGGCCAAAGCCCTTCCGGAAGTAAACCTCCGGGCCCGCTCCCTGCTTCATGGAAGGGGTGGCCGAGCCCGGTTCGGCTGACTTCAGATCCTTTACCGTAGAGTCCGGCATATCACGCAATCTAGCAATGGCAATGGGGTATCGCTCTCACACAATACCCCGGAGCTCGAAGTTCTCGCCCCTCGGGAGGGGCTGATTCGTCCACCCGCAATCGCGCGCGGCCAGGCGATCGGGGTCGTGGCGCCCTCGTACTCGCCGCGCGAAGGTCATCTCATGCGTGGCGCGAAGGCGCTCGAGCGCGCTGGATATGAGGTGATACTCGATCCCGACATTCTCGAGCTTCGCCGCTTCACCAGAAAGCAGGACGAGCGCCGCGCGGCGAATTTCATGGGCATGTGGCTCGATCCGCGAGTAAAAGCCGTCATCGGCGGAACTGGCGGATACGGCGCAACGCGAATGATTCCCTACCTCGAGCCTGAGATCTTCCGTCGGAATCCAAAGATTTTCGTCGGGTATTCCGACATTACGGCACTTCACCTCTGGCTCATGCGCCAGGGGGGACTGCGAGTGTTTCACGGGCCGACGGTGGATGACCTCATTCCCATCGCGCGTGATCCGTCGACTGCGTCGCTTCTGACAGCGATCACGACTCCAAGACCTGCTGCGAAATTCGGCCGCGACGTCGCGCGTGCAGTAAGGCCCGGGCGCGCCAGCGGTCGATTGACGGGAGGAAACCTCTCTCTTGTTCAGCAGACGATCGGCACCGCGTATGAGATCGACACACGCGATGCGATTCTCTTCCTCGAGGAAACGCACGACCCGATGTCGTTCGTCGATGAGCGACTCGTTCACCTCCGCGCCGCCGGACTGTTGCATCACGTCAAGGGCGTCGTTTTTGGGCAGCTGTCGCTCGACAGGTCGGAGGAGGATGAGTTCGAGGATTTTATCCTCGACCTGGTGTCCGATCTCGACGTTCCAATACTGATGGACTTTCCCGCGGGTCACGAGGTTCCAAACCTCACGCTGCCGCTCGGGACTGAGGTCGAGCTCGTGGTAGACGAAACCACAGGGTGGATTTCCTATCGCGAGGATGCTCTTTCGTCTGCCGAGCCAGTCGAAAGTGCGGAGGGGGATATTCTTGAAACTGCTCTCACAGCGGCAGACTAACTTCGGGATTAACCGCCAGGCGCGCCGAGGCCGCCGAGAACTGCGGGTTTGATTTTTCTTTTTAACAAACCACTAGCCGGTTGT
>DASWQD010000454.1:0-2723 GCA_036398255.1 Gemmatimonadaceae bacterium
CCCTTTCCCTTGCCCGCTAAAGTGGCAGGGGCGAAAACAGGACTTGCCCGGTAAAAGTCCGGGAACCCATCTTAAAGGGTTCCTGCCACATCATTCCATCTGATGGCCCAGAAAATCGTTTTCCTCGCAGCGGCGGCCATCCTGAGCTGGCTGCTCGCGAGCCGGGTGCGGCTCTACGCGCTCGACAAGCTTCTCGACATACCCAACGAGCGCAGCTCCCATTCGCGGCCGACGCCGCGGGGCGGCGGGCTTGCGATCGCCGTAACTGCGCTTGGCGGAGTGATCATCGCCGCCATGCTCGGCTGGATCGACTGGAATCTGGCGCTTGCCCTGGCGGGCGGCGGGACCATGATCGCGACCGTCGGCTTTGTCGACGACCACCGCAGCCTTCCGGCGCTGACACGGTTCGCGGTTCAGTTCCTGTCGGCGGGATGGGCGATGTTCTGGGTAGGCGGCCTGCCATCGCTGAGCGTGGGATCCTCGAGCCTGGAGCTCGGCCTCGTTGGAACGATGCTCGGCGTGGTCGGGATCGTATGGGCGATCAACCTCTACAACTTCGTCGACGGAATCGACGGGCTCGCCGCGGGTGAAGCAGTCACCACCGGCGTGATCGGCGGTCTCATCCTCCTTGCGATGAACCAGGTTGGCCTGGCGATGGTCTCGCTGCTGATCGCGGCCGCGAGCGCCGGCTTCCTCCCCCTCAACTGGGCACCCGCAAAGCTGTTCATGGGTGACGTCGGCAGTGGAATGCTCGGATATCTCTTCGCGGTCCTCGCGATTGCCTCGGAAAACGCCGGCGCCGTTCCCCTTCTGATCTGGGTTCTTCTCCTCGGAGCGTTCGTATTCGATGCGACCGTCACGCTTTGCCGCCGCATCATGCACGGCGAGAAATGGTATCACGCGCACCACAGCCATGCATACCAGCGCATGGTTCAGGCGGGACGCAGCCATGCGCAGGTCAGCGCCACCGTCCTCCTCATCAACCTCGTTCTCGCGCTACTCGCGATCGTCGCCTGGCTCCGTCCCACCTTCTTCCTGATCGCCATCGGTGCCGGCGCTGTCCTCCTCAGCATCATATATCTGACGGTTGAGCGCATTCGGCCCATGCATCAGCCGTCGCGCGGATGACCGCAGCAGTAATAAGGGCAGGGAATCCGAGCGGGCCGCGCGAGGAGACATCACTTCTCGCGTTTCTCAGCATCATCCTGGCGCACCGCCGCGTCATCGCGATCTGCGCACTCGCGGGCACCGCGATCTTCGGGGTACTTGCTGCGTCGCAGGCCGATCTCTATGTGTCGAAATCGTCATTTGTCGTGAAGGGCGCTCGCGCGCCCGTTGCGATTCCCGGAGGCGCGGCAGCGCTTGGGATCACACTCTCGGCATACGCGGACTTCTCGCAGTCAGTCTCCTTCTACGCGGACCTCTCCCGCGCGATGAACATTCTTCGCATCATCGCCGCGAAAGATTTCGTCACCGAGGAAAGCGGTGGTCGCCGCATCCCGTTGCCTGAGGCGATGGGCATCAAGGCGCAAAATCGCGTTGCCGCAATCGAGGAAGCCGCACTCCGGCTGAGTAAATCGGTCTCCTACTCCATCAGCAGCCGCACTGGCGTTGTCCGGCTGTCGGTTGAAGAAAGCGATGCGCTGCTGGCTCAGCAGATCAATGCGAACATCCTGACCGAGCTCGACACGTGGTCGAAGGAACAGGGTCATGCGCAGGCAGTGCTCGAGCGCCGCTTCATGGATCAGGCGGTCGCCGACGCGAGAGCCAAGCTCTCTCAGGCAGAGCAGTCAGAGCGAAGCTTCCTCGAGCTGAACCGCCTTTACCAGAGCTCTCCGCAGCTCCGGCTCGAGTACAATCGCCGTTTTCGGGAAGTGGAGATGCGGCAGCAGATTTACACTGCGCTCGCGCAGACACTGGAGCAGGCGCGAATCGAGGAGGTGCGCCGGCCGACGCTGATCAACGTCATCGAGTCAGCGGATCTTCCGGTGGAGCCGCAGCGCCGCGAAGCTCTTCGGAATACGCTCACCGGACTTGCCGCCGGACTTCTCGTCGGAATGGTGCTGGCGGTCCTCCGCCAGCGGGTCAGCGAGAAAGAAACGCTGGCCTGATCAGAATCCCTGACGGACTGTGAGCGCAAAGTTCGCGTTCGACTTGTCCGCAAGGAAATAGCGATTCATGTTCGACGTGAGAATGATCCGCCCGCTCACGTCGAAGGTACCGACAAATCGCGAGAGCTCTGCGCCAATCGACTGCTGTACTTCCACTGGCTTCTCGAGTGCTTCACCCGTCACGTATTCAGGCCCGCGCGCCGATATCTCGCGCTGCGTCACGCGGGACGTGAATACCTTGAGCTTGCCTGACTGCGTGAATCTCTCGAACGCGACGAGATAGGCGAGACCACTGCCAATTCCTACGTTGGCTCCGAGGAGCTGACCCCGGTACGTGTGACCCTGTACGAGAGGTTGGTGAATGTAGATGAGGCCTTCACCGCGCGTTCGCCCGCTCGACGGCGCTTCGTAATTGTGGAACTCGCCTCTGAGCGCGGTGATGTTCAGCCCTTTTTGCCACGCCTTCCTGAACCCGATGTTCGCCGTCGACGAATGGTCGGGCTCGAGCATGAAATCGCGGACGTCAGCGCTGAAATCCTCGCGGCCGTACTCCCCGTAGAGCTCGATGCCCTTTCCGGGCGGAGCCCAGCGGAAAAAAATCGAGGCCAGCTG
>DASWQD010000455.1:0-14713 GCA_036398255.1 Gemmatimonadaceae bacterium
CTTAACCCTCGCAGATCCTCAATCCTGGGTCTGCAATCGCTCGAAAGCGTTGGTGAGTCAAACTGATCTACTACTCCAGTTGGGAAGTCGAAATGAATGCGTGAGTAGCGCCGTGAAACGATGTCGGCTGCCCGGCGCACGCCGGCAACGTTTCGCGAGTGCGATCACTCGCCGCGGCCGCGAAGCTTCTCGAACAATGCACCAGCGTAGCCGCTGCGCAGCTCCTCCTTCGAGAGCTCGGATTCGAAGGCAGCCCCGTCCCGCTCACGGATGAGTATCGCGCGCTGCTCGGCATCCCCGAGGCCGTCGGTGACGCGAGTATTTCGTCCGGCAAGGGTGCGTTACGGGCACTGTCTTTCAGAATCTGCGGGGACGGCGACGCACGCGATGTCATCGCGAGAATTGCAACACGGCTGAGCACTCGCGCGCCACAGCTCCTCTTTCTCCTGGTCGCCGTTCAGCTCCAACGCAACACGGCGACGATCGCTGTATACGATTCCGCGCGGCCCAGGCCACGTGTGGCAGCCCTCGTCGCCGATCTCAATGCTCTCGTCGACAGTGATTCGGAAACAGTGTGTGCGCTGGCCGCGGCGCGTGGATCGTCCGACATCCTCACGTATACTCGATGGCTCGGCATACTCGGCCGCGAGTCCATCACCGGTCGTTTCTTCCGTGCACTGGAAAAAGTGGTGGTCGGCCTCGCGCGATCAGTCGACACGCAGCTGGACGCATCGGATGCCGCCGAGCTGGCGCTGCTGTACACGTCGAGGCTGGTCTTCCTTTCTTTCATCGAGACGAAGGGATGGCTGAACTACGACCATGCATTTCTCGCAAACCATTTCGCTGACTGCATGGTTGCAGGCGGCGATTTTCACAGAAGAATTCTCGCGCCTCTCTTTTTCGGAACGCTCAACACCGCGCCGACACGACGGGCAGAGGCGGCGCGACGATTCGGACGCGTGCCGTTTCTCAACGGAGGCCTGTTCTCCAGAACGCCGCTCGAGCGCCGCGCATCGCGAGCTCGCTTTTCCGACGAAGCCTTCGGCGATGTATTCGGAGACCTTTTGACACGCTACCGGTTCACAGCTCGTGAGGACGGGACATCCTGGTCGGAAGCGGCAGTCGATCCGGAGATGCTTGGCAAGGCATTCGAGTCGCTCATGTCGCGGGACGAACGAAAAGGCAGCGGCGCCTATTACACACCGCACTCGCTCGTACGCCAGGTGTCGCGCAGCGCACTGACCTGCGGACTGTCGTCGGACGCATTGGGTCCGCGCTTGATCGAAGCGGCGCTCGACGGCTCGGTCATAGAATCATCGAGCCGCGCTCATCTCCTCGAGGGGACAGCCAGACTCCGCGTTCTCGATCCGGCATGCGGGTCAGGCGCTTTTCTCGTCCATATGCTCGAGGAGCTTTGTGCGCTGCGCACTCGCCTCGGAGATCTGCGCCGGCCGCACCTCGTGCGTCGCGACCTCCTCACACGCTCGATCTTCGGTGTGGACGTGAATCCGATGGCGGTGTGGCTTTGCGAGCTGCGGCTCTGGCTCGCAGTAGCAATCGAAGATCCCGAGCCGGATCCCGTTTGTGTAACTCCACTTCCCAATCTGGATCGCAACGTCCGCGTTGGAGATTCACTTTCTGGCGGCGGCTTGATCGACCGGCCCGTCTATCGAACGGCTTCCCGCGTTACCGCTCTCCGCACGAGATACTCTCGCGCTACCGGACCCCGGAAGAAGTCACTCGGCAGAGCCATCGATTCGCTCGAGCGCGAATGCGCCGTGACACTGACCGAGCGGCTGATTGCACGCCTCATCGCTGAGCGGCGCGAGCTGCTGATCACCTTGAGGTCCCCGGATTTGTTTGGAAAGCGGCGATATCCCTCTGCGGATCTGCGGACATCTCTGTCCAGCCTCCGTGCGGAGCTCGCTTCAGCGCGGCGTGAATTACGCCGGATTCAGGACGGCGGCGGGCTTCCGTTTTCGTTCTCGACCGGATTTGCGGATGCTGCGGCAGCGGGAGGATTCGGAATCGTCGTCGGAAATCCGCCATGGGTGAGGACTCATAAGCTCGATCCCGCGAGGCGAAAGGAGCTTCGCAACCGGTATGTCGTCTACCGAAACGCTGCGTGGGCCACTGGCGCAGATGGGGCGCGAGCGGGAAAAGGTTTCGCATCCCAGGTCGATCTGGCTGCATTGTTCATCGAGCGTTGTGCTTCGCTGCTTCAGCCGGGCGGAGCGCTCGCTCTCATCGTTCCAGCGAAGCTGTGGCGCTCACTGGCAGGCGGCGGAGTGAGGCACCTCCTCCGGACAACAGTGAACCTGCGCGAGCTTCACGACCTCACGTCGGCTCCGGACGCTTTCGAAGCAGCGGTCTATCCATCGGTAGTGGCGGCCTGTCGTCCTCGAGTGAACGACGCTTCGCAGAACGTCAAAGTCGTATCACACCTTCGCGATGGCGTCCGCAGATGGACGACTACCCCCGACCGGATTGCATTCGACTCGAGCGCCGGAAGCCCGTGGCTTCTCATGCCGCCCGAAGTCAGAGCGGCATTCGACAGAGTCAGTCGGAGGGGCATACCGCTGGCGCGAACATCTCTTGGCCCGCCGTTGCTCGGCGTAAAGACCGGGTGCAACGACGCATTCATCGTGACCGATTGCGAAGGTATCGAGCCTTCTCTGCTCCGTCCCGTCATCAGAGGCGACAGCGTCACGAGGTGGAACGTTGCGGACGTAAATCAACGCATAATCTGGACTCACGACGACTGCGGGCCGCTCAGTGTTCTGCCGCCACGGGCTGCAAAACACCTGACAAAGTGGCGGAGCGAGCTGGAAGCGCGAACCGATTCTCACCGGAGCGGCCACTGGTGGAAACTATTTCGTACCGAGAGCGCAGATTCGCGGCACGCGCGAGTCGTATGGTCTGATATCGGGAAGAAGCCGACAGCGGCGCTTCTCCCCCTGGGAGACATTTCGGTTCCGCTCAACACATGCTACGTGATCAAGTGCGCAATTGATGCAGATGCGGAAACGTTCACGACGATTCTGAACTCCCGCCTCAGTGCCGCGTGGCTCGGCGCGCTCGCGGAGCCGGCGCGCGGTGGGTATTCGCGGTTCATGGGCTGGACCCTCGCCCTCCTGCCACTGCCAAGTAATTGGGCGCGAGCCCGCAGCCTGCTTGCACCAATCGCCCGGGCAGGAGTGACCGGCAGTCCCGCTGGCGATGCTGAGATCCTTGCGTCGGTGCTCGAGGCCTACCAGCTGCGGTTCGATGACGTGGCGGCGCTGGTCGAGTGGAGCGGCTGACCAAGTACAGATTTGTCGACGGTGACTCCGCAAGGTCATCGATTGCGCGCCTGATCCTGAAGGACGAAGAGAATCAGTCGTCGCGACTTGGCGGGATCGAGCTCCAACCGCACCAGGTGTCGGCTGTCTCGCTTCTCCGTAATTCGATTGACGAGTTCGGCGGAGTTCTGTTGTGCGATCCGGTCGGAACGGGCAAAACCTACGTGGCACTCGCACTTATCGGTGAGAGTGCGCGGACGATCGTTATCGCACCGGCGATTCTGAGATCGATGTGGACTCAGGCTGCGTCGCTCGCGGGCCGGACAATCGATTTCGCGAGCTTCGAATCGCTGAGTCGCGGAAAGGATGCTGGTGCAGGCTTCCAGTTAGTGATTGTCGATGAAGCGCACCACGCTCGAAACCCGGCGACCAGACGCTACTCGGTGCTTTCCCGGATTGCTTCGGGTGCCGAAGTGGTATTGCTGACCGCAACTCCCGTCCACAACGACACCCGTGATCTGCGCGCACTTCTTTCGCTGTTCCTCGGAAAGCGAGCTGAGGCGTTGACGGGTGCCGAGCTGTCGCGATGCGTAATCAGGCGCGGTGGTCTCACGATGTCCGTCGCGGGCCTTCCCGCGGTCGATCCGCTGCAGTGGTTTCGAATCCGCGAAGATTCCGTGATGCCTGGTCTTCTTCTGTCGCTGCCGCCGCCGGTGTCTCCGCGAGATGGCGGGGACGGCGGCGTTCTCATCGCTCACTCCCTCATTCGTCAGTGGGCGTCGAGTGATGCGGCACTGAATGGCGCAATCCAGCGGCGCCTGATCAGAGCGGAATCGCTGGCGGCCGCCCTCCTCGACGGCATGTTGCCGTCGACGTCCGAGCTGTCGTCATGGATCGCCGGCGACGACGCCGTACAGCTTGGCTTTTCGTCAATGCTCTCCGCGCCCGCAGAGCGAACAGACACGCTCTTGCGTGACGTGAAAGCGCATGCTCGAGCGCTGCGGAAGATTCGTCATCGAGTGCGCACCTCGTCATCGGACGCGGATCGCGCACAAGTCGTAAGACGCATTCGCCTGATGCATGCCGGCGAACGCATCGTCGCCTTCTCCCAGTACGCGGATACTGTCGCCGCCATGTTCGCGCGGCTTTGCCGGGACGGGGAGGTTGCCGCGCTTAGCGGGACGGGAGCACGAGTGGCCGGGGGCAGTATTGGGCGGAAAGAGGCAATCGAGAGATTCGCGCCGCTTGCTTCGGGCCGGCTGCCTCCACGCCGCTCCGAAAGAATTACCCTGCTTCTCGCCACCGACCTGATCAGCGAAGGTCTCAATCTCCAGGACGCAGCCGTCGTCGTTCATCTGGATCTTCCATGGACTCCGGCGAGAATGGAGCAGAGGCTGGGACGCATTGCACGCGCGCGATCGCGACACCAGCGCGTGCATTCGTACGCGATCCATCCGCCCGCCTCGGCAGAAGAAATCGCTCGCATCGAGACCATCCTGCGAGAGAAAATGAGGGCTGCGGGAATCGCGACTGCAGAATTCCCGTCGTTGAAAGGATGGAGATCATCGGTTGCCAATGCCGGCGAGCCGGCGATCAGCGATGCAATACGCAAAGAGTTGCATCAATGGGTGGCAGGGCCCGTGTACCCGCGCACGAGCTCGATTGCGTGCGCTCTAGCGTCGGAGTCAACCGGTTTTCTGGCGCTGGTTCTCGAGGAAGACCGAGGTCGCCTCATCGCTTCGATAGACGGCATCGTAACGGAGGAACCGCGAGTAATCCTCAGGGCGATTCGCCTGAGTGAAGGGGCGGACCGAACCGTAGCACCCGCAGAGTTACAAAAAGCCGAGGCCGAGCTGCACGCCTTTTTCGAGGGTCGGGATGCACTCGGCACGGCGCGTGTGTCGTCGATTCACGCTGCCAGATTCCGAAATGCGGCGGTCAGGCGTTTGAATGCCATTGTACAGAACTCGCGAGTCCACTCCCGCAACCTGAAGGCGATCGAAACCGATTCAGCGCGAGCGATGCTGCTCTCGAATCTCGACGCGCATCAGGAGATGGAGCTCGAACGGCTCGAGGCACTTGCTGACGATGATGAATGGGTCAATCAGCTCGCAGCGATTGGCAGGTCAGGCAGAAGAACTCGCTCGGGTCGAAGGGTGCCTGTGATCGAAGTTGTCCTGCTGCTCGGAAGAGGACTTGCCTGATTATACTTTGTCTGATAAAGTACTTGGTAGAACGACTATCTGGAGGACTCATGAAAGCCGCGCATGCGCTCGTGACGTTGATTCTGGGAATGGCGGTAGGCATCACATGGCTGAAGACGTTCTGGCTGAAACCCAATGCCGTTCCGGCTGCGGTGATAGCGATGCCGCTCGCTGCGGCCATACTCGGACTGGGCCACTGGGTCGCCTACGACTTCTCCCTGCGCCACTGGGCGGGCGACTTCAGCCTCTTTCAGGCGCTCTTCAACACCGCCGTCGTCTTCGTGCTTCTCTCACGTAGATCGAAGCAGCCGACGTTCATCAGCTGAGCCCGTCGCCGGTCGCGAACCCCCTCGCGATATCGACGGCAAGCCGTCCCATCGTGTCGCCTTCATCGCACGATGGATCATAGGCAGTGACCGCCAGCGCACCGAGCGGCAGCTCTTTCTTCGCGCGCGCAGCGAACGACATGAATTCCTCTCGCGTGAGCCCGCCGCCCACCGCGAAACCATTCGCCTTCCCTACCGACGGATCGAAGACGTCCATGTCGACGTGCATGTAAACGCTTTTCGCGCGAACATCCGCAAATATCGAATGAGCGTCATCGATTTTCGCGCGTCGCACGTTCGAGCTCCCGAGAGCACGCTCCTCCGGATCGTCGAGAGCGCGCGCGCCAACCATCACGATCCGTGATTCCGGTACAGGCCTGAACCCGGAAACCTTCGCCGTCATCCCCTGCCAGCATCGCCCCGCGACCATCGCGACGGCCATCCCATCGAGAAAACCGCTCGTCGTCGTGTCAGGCGTGTTGAAGTCACCGTGCGCATCGAACCAGCACACACCAGGAGCCTCGCCGGTCGTCTTGGTCAGCCCCGCAACGGTTCCCACCGCGGTGTTGCAGTTCCCCGAGAGCACGATCGGGAACGCACCCTCACCCCTCGCCTCAGCTACACGCTTCGCGACAAGCCGCTGGATCTCGAATGACAGCGCGACCTCCGCCCCGAACGCTTCCGCCGACGGCTCCACGACGTGCACCGACACGCTCGCGCCCGATCTCTCGAGCGCTTCGACGATTCCAATCTCGAGCAGGTGCAGAGGCCCGCGACCCATCCGCACGTCACGAATGCCGGAATCGAAGGGAACTGCTATCAGGTGAGCTTTCATTTCGCCCAAGTCTACGCGGTGCCAAGCTTGACAGCCATCACTCACCGGTGAGAGTTCACCGCATGTCGTACACCGAGTCGCACCTGCTCCCCGGCGAGACCATCAAGTACCAGGGAAACCTTCACTGGTTCCCTTTCCTTCCATCCTATCTTCTCGGATTTCTGTTCACCGCAATTGCCGTTGCAGGCGCATTGACGGAAACGTGGTGGCTCACAATTGCCGGAGCCGCCGTCGCCATCCCGACATTCGTCTGGCTCTACATCACCAAGAAGACGTCGGAGTTCTCGGTCACCGACAAGCGCGTCGTCATCAAGGTGGGATTCATCAAGCGCCGCACGGTCGAGACGATGCTCGGGAAGGTCGAGTCGATCGGCGTGCAGCAGAGTCTGCTCGGCCGGATGTTCGACTTCGGAACGATCATGGTGGTCGGAACCGGCGGAACCGAGGAGGCATTCCATAACATCGCGAGCCCCCTCGAGTTCAGGCGCCAGGTGCAGGCAGAGGTGAGCGCTCTCGATGCCGACGAGGAAGTGCCCCGCGCATCAGGGGCACCGCGCGACGAGCGCGAATGCCCCCACTGCGCAGAGCTCATCCTCAAGAAAGCCCGCGTCTGCAAGCACTGCGGACGCGACGTGGAACCCCTGACAGTTTAGCGAGCTAGAACTTTCCTCTCACGAGAAGCCCGACCACCGGTTTCGCATCGCGCAGGCCGGCATCCGGCATCACGTTCATCGAGAATCTCCGGCGGCGACGCTCGCGATCCCAGTCCCTGTCACGATTGCGCCGGGCATCGAGTATTCCGTAGATACCAGCGCCGACTGACACAGCGCCGAGGCCAATCGTAGCACCGGCCAGTACATCTCCGTCATCGCTGTCACCGAGATAGCTGGCGCCGGCAATGATCGACGCTGTACCCGCAATCACACCGAGCACTCCGCTGAAGTAACTGGGCTTCACGACGTTGACTGCACTCGTCGCGAGCGAAAGGCTGCCGAGGCCGAGCGCGGCGAGGGCGAAATCGCTCTCCACATAATCGTCATCGGGGTAGATGATGACGTCCCCACCGTAGCTCGGCTGAATTCTCGCGGCTTCACCAGCTGTAAGACCCCAGCTGTCGAGCCACGTTACGAGCGCCGGATCATCGACCAGCTCGCGGATATAGGCGTTGTTCCGCGTTGCCGCGACCTTGTCGACGATGTCGGCGCGGCCGGAGCGCGCGATGAGGTACGCCATCGCACACAGCACGCCGTCCTTGTCGCGGAAGAATGGAGTGGGCTCCGCGAACCTGTCGTTGGTCGGAAAGCTTCCTGCGTTCCTGTAATCGCGGAGCCATGACACGAGCTTCGCCCGGTTTGCGCGCTGAGACGCGGTGTAGTGCGAGACGTCCCGGCTCTTGAGCTCGAGATCGACTGAATCGAAGTGACGCACGAGCCGTGTCACTTCCATCTCGCGGGCCGACGGAGCCGGGGTACTCGCTCCGAACAGTGCCGCACTTCCGACGATTACAGCGAGACTGACGATGGTACGATCCATGGTGCCTCCTCAAGGTGAGTGGTTTGGCTTGCAGAGCCAGTCCCCTCAAGGATTGCGCCAGTGTTACTGAACGATCGAACGCACTCCGTCGACGAGACGCTCTACTTCCTCTCCTGATGTGTACACCGCGCACCCGGCGCGCACCAGTCCCTCGCCTGCCAGGCCGAGTCGCTCGACCACGGTCATCGCGTAGAAATCCCCGTGCGAAACGAAGACGCCTCGCTCCGCCAGCCGCTCGGCAACGGCTCGCGATCCTGCCCCGCGGACTGTGACGGCGATCGTTGGAGTGCGCGCACTTCCCGGCTCCGACCCATACACACGAACTCCGTCGATTGCGGAGAGACCGTTCCACAACGAGGCGAAGAGATCCGATCCTCGGGAATGAATGTCGTCGAATGCCGACCTCAATCGCTCGCGCCTCGTCCTGCCCGCAGCACCGAGCGATGCGATGAAGTCGATCGCGGCAGCCGATCCGACGATGCCTTCGTGATTCAGCGTTCCCGTCTCGACCTTGTCCGGCGCGTTGTCATGAGCGGGGCGCAGCTTCGGGAAATCGAGCGAATCGAGAAGGTTCTCTCTCCCGTAAAGAATCCCCACGTGCGGCCCGTAGAACTTGTACGCCGAGCACGCGAGAAAATCGCAGCCCATCTCCTCGACGTCGGGAAGCGAGTGCGGCGCAAAGTGCACCGCATCCACGAATACGAGCGCTCCTGAATCAGCCGCCATCCTGGCAGCGCGGGCTACATCGTTGATCGTGCCGAGCGCATTCGACGCCGCGCCGATCGCGACGAGCTTCGTCCGTCCGTTCAACTGCCGCTCGAAATCATCCCAGTCGAGCTGGCCGGTCTCCGGAATCATCTTCGCCGTGCGCACGCACAATTCCCTGTCACGCGCAAGCTGCCGCCACGGATCGGAGTTCGCATGGTGATCCAGCTCGGTGACTACGATTTCATCGCCTTTCGACAGCCGCCGGCCGATTGCACGCGACAGATGCATGGTGAGCGTCGTCATGTTCGCGCCGAATGCTATTTCGGACGGCGATGCATTCAGGAAATCAGCGAAGGTCTGTCGCGATGAAGCGATTGCCTCGTCTGTCTCTGCGCTCGAGGGATACGCCCATTCAGTGTTGGCGTTGTGCTCGTAGAGGTACTCGAGCATCGCATCGCCGACGGATCGCGGCACCTGCGTTCCGCCCGGACCGTCGAAATACGCCACAGGTCGCCCATTGTGGATGCGCTCGAGAGCTGGAAACTGCTTCCGGATTCCATCGAGGACCGAGTCCGTCATCGAGTGGAAATTGAGAGCGAGAGAAGCTTCGATTCAGGACCGAGCCGGATCGTCATCCAGACTGGTTGTCTCTCGAATTCTATGTATTCGCGCGACTCGATCTCGCTCGTCGCAACGGAGCGCGTCTTTCCCAGGATCTTCTCCGCGTCACTCACCGACATGCCCGGTCGCACACCCGTCGCTGTTACGCACTTGTCACTGAAGGTCTCGAGATTCCTGAACGGTTTCGTGGAATCCACCGGCGCTTCCGCGTCCTCCTCGCCGGCATAGGCGATCACCATCTGATCTCCGCCGACTGACACGTCTATGAGCGCGACGCCTTCTCCGTCGGACGTTCGCGAGAACGCTGCCTCCGGCCACGCGGTCCTCGCCTCGCCGACAGTCATTCCAAGCTTGAGCTTTCCGATCGCGCTGTCGGTGACGAGACATACCGGGGCCGGTGCTGGCGTCGGGGCGGACTGCGGAAGAGTGTCCGTTTTGGATTGCTCGGCTTTCGCGCACGCCGCGAACACCACAGCGGCGGCGATGAGAAGTCGCTTCACTATTCGGTCGTCGTCCCGTCGAAATGCTCTTCCTGCTCTTCTGCGTCAGCCTTCGTGTGATGAACCGTGCCGTCCTTGTGCTCGGGCGGACCATAGAGAGTGTAAAGCTTGAGCGATTTCTCTCCCGTGTTGATGACGTTGTGGCGCGCGCCGGCAGGCACCACGATCGCGTCATCTCTCCTGATCTTGTATCGCTCGCCGTCGATCACCACCTCGCCTTTCCCTTTCTCCACTCGAAAGAACTGGTCGCGATCCTCGTGCACCTCCTCGCCGATTTCCTCGCCCTTTCTCAAGGACATCAACACGAGCTGCGCGTGCTTCCCCGTGTACACCACCCGGCGGAAGTCCTTGTTGCCCAGCGTGAGGTCCTCGATGTTGTCAACGAATCCATTCATCCCGGTGCTCCATCAAAAAAGTCAACGATGCCTGTCTCCAGAGAATACTCCGCACCTACAACCATCAATCCTTCTTCCTGAATGAGCTGCTCGAGCACCCGAGAGCCGTGTCTCAGGTGATCGGCCGAAGCGCGAATGTTGGCGCGCACCGCTTTTCGAACGAGCGCGGCCTGACTTTCCGGTGGAATATCAGCCTCCAGCAGCGATTCGATCGACGGTCGAACCCGGTCCACGATCGACGCGAGGTTCCGCGACTTGTTCTCCGTAGGCCTTCGCAGCTCCTCCAGTGTCGCAAGCACCGCTCCACACTCGGAATGCCCGAGCACCACAACCAGCCGCGTGCCGAATCGAGATGCAGCGAACTCGACACTGCCGACCTGCGAGGGAGCGACGATGTTGCCGGCCACGCGAATCACGAACAGGTCGCCAAGCCCCTGGTCGAACACCATCTCCGCAGGAACGCGCGCATCCGAACATCCCAGTATGATGGCGAGCGGCTCCTGCACTTTCGTCAGCTCGGTCCGGCGAGTCTGGCTGAGAAACACATCATCTCCGCTCACATGCGACGCGAAGCGGAGATTCCCTTCACGAAGGCGCTTGAGCGCCTCGGCGGCTGAAGTCATCGGGAAAAGTTACCTCGCGTAGTGCGCTGCGCCGAGGAAGTGGATCGAGACGTATTCCTCGTCGCCGATGACCCAGCTGTCGTGCGGGTCCGGCGGAACATGGAAAAGCTCGCCCGGATGCAGCTCGAACACGCGGCCGTTCTCGAACGCGACCGCGCAAGTTCCTGACACGACCATGCCCACATGCTCGACCGAGCAAAGCTTCGATCCCACACCTGGTCCAACGTGTTCCGACCAGCGCCAACCGGGCTCGTAAGTCGCGCGTCCGATCGTCATGCCTCCGATATTCACGATCTCGAACCGGCCCTTGAGCATCTCGCGGACTTCGTCGGGATTGTCGAATTGCTTGAGCATTACGGCGAGGTCTGTCATCTGATCCGGGGTTGAAGTGAGTCGTTACTTCACGCCGCGCCACCAGCGCACGGGTGTCTCTTCGCTTTTAGGCTCGATCGGTCTCCCGAGGGGCGGCGTCAGCACACGCGTACCGGCCTGCTCGGCCAGTCCCACCAGCGTTTCCGCGGGCTCATCCCACCGATGCAGCGCAAGATCGAAGGTGCTCCAGTGGATCGGCATCAGAGTTCCGCCCCCTAACATTCGGAAGGCTTCCATCGCGTTTGCCGGGCCGAGGTGGATGTGAGACCACGCGGCATTCCACGCTCCGATCTCGAGCATCGTCAGGTCGAATGGACCGAGCCGCCTGCCGATGTCGGTGAGCTCACCGGTCAGACCAGTATCGGCGGAAAAAAAAAGGTTGTGATTGGCGGTCTCGAGCACCCACGAAGACCAGAGCGTCATGTTGCGATCGGCGATTCCCCGACCGGAGAAATGCTGCGCAGGAGTCGCCGTAATGGTGACCATGTCGCGGACGCGATGCGACTCCCACCAATCGAGCTCCGTTATCAGCTCCGGCTCGACCCCGAGCTTCTCGAGGCGCACACCGACCCCGAGTGATGTGACGAAGGGAATCCTGAGCCTCGCAATCTCGCGAATGCTCGGTGTGTTGAGATGGTCGTAGTGATCGTGCGAGAGAAGAATCAGATCGAGTGGCGGAAGCTCGCCGATCCTCGCCGGCGGTGGATGAAACCGCGTGCGACCGGTGAAGAAAAATGGTGAGGCGCGCCTGCCGAAATGGGGGTCTGTAAGAATCCTGACACCGTCCATCTCCACGAGAACAGTGCTGTGCCCGAACCATGTGACGCGAAAGCCGGACGCCGGCGGCGTCTGGAGCGCGCTCAATGGATTCTCCACAGGGAGCGGAGTGCGCGGCGTGCGTCGCTTTCCGCCGAAGAAAAAATCAGCGAGAATCGGCGCCATGCTTCCGGTCACCGACGGACCGACGTTGCTCGTGTTGTGGAATCGTCCGTCACGGTACTGCTTCGAGGCTCGCGCGCGCTCGAGACGACGTCCGGCGAGAGATGGCATTGAGGAATTCTAACTACGCGCCTGTCCCGGAATCCTCCGCGTACACCGATTCTTCAGGGGCATCGGTGTGACTCTCGAAGAAAAGCTCGTAACCGTCGGGATCGGTGACACGCGTCACCCACATGGCGTTGCCCACGAATGGCACTTCAGCATCTACTCCTCGCGACCGAACATCTCTGTAGAAAGCGATGGCATCGGCACAGATGAAGTTTATCGAGACGCCCACGCCGAATTTTACGCCGGCTCCCTCGCGCCGAGGATCAGCTTTCGACAATTCCTGGAGCATCAGCGCCGCCAGGCCGATCTCGATCAGGCACCACCTGAGACTGCCGTCGACTTCCCACCTCAGCTTTATCGCTCCGCCAAGACCGTCAGTGTAGAAGCGGACTGAGCGTGCCATGTCCTTCACGAAGAAGAACGGCACTGCCTGCTTCACGTTGACCGGCGCCGGCGGAGGCGCAAGCTCCTTCCGGTAATTGATCACGCGATCCGTCTCCACATAGCCGCTGGCACGGTGTACGAGATGGCTCACGTCATTTTCGAGCAGGGCGTCGGATCCCATCTCGGTGCGTCCGCGCTCGCGCGCCCAACCCTCGGCTGCTTCGAGAAGACGGCGCCCATATCCGGTTCTGCGGACATCGGGATCCACGTACCACGCTTCGATGTATCCGACCGGGCTCGTTGCGCAGCCGTCGACTATCGATCGCTCGCCCGCTTCGACGTAGCCCGCGAGCTTCCCATTCTCCCGATCGAGCACGAACACGCATGTGTCGGCACGGCCGAGCGAGGTCTGGAGCTCGGCTGCTTCTTCGTCTGACGAGCTACCGGGAAACAATGCCTGTGTCAGCCGATACAGCTCGTCCCAGTCGCCAATGTGGTAACGGCGGATTCGCACGAGTTGTTATGCCCGCAACGGGTCCCGAATCGCGTTGATCATGCTTCTTCAGGAGGTTTTCGACCGGCTCCCATAACGGCTCCAATGCCTGCGAGCAGCGTGCTCAAGAGCGGCCCGATGGGAGTCGACAGAGTATTTACGGCAATGGACGCGGCGAGAAGAAATCCAATCGCCGTTCCGACAGATGTCCGGGCTCGCCGCTCAGGCGTAATCCATCCTGCCTTCGCTGCTATCCACGACGAGATCGACGAGGCCACGAGTCCGCCGACGATGCCGCCGACCCAGAGCCCCGTCTTGCCGAATGCGTTTCCGACAATCGATCCCAGCGCACCGCCAACTCCGCAGAGAATGATCGCAGTGAAGAACAGGAATATCCGGCCCAATGTTCCCCCAGGTTGAAAGCGAATCTATCCCTTCTGCTTCATCTCGCAGTTGAACATCCAGCCAACTCCGTATTTGTCGCGGAGCATCCCGAAGCGGGCGCCCCAGAACTGCTCGGCAAGCGGCATCACGACATTGCCGCCCGCCCCAAGCGCTTTGAAGTAGCGATCCTGTTCGCCAGCGTCGCTGCAATCGATGTTGAGCCAGATGTTGTCACCCATGCTCACCGGCTGGCCCGGCTGCGAATCGCTCGCCATGATGACCGCCCCATCCTTTTGAAGCATTGCGTGAACCGTGCGGTCCTCGGCCCCTGGCGCATCCATTCCGACATCCTTGAATGACTGCATGTGCAGCTCTGCATCGAGGCAAGCGGCGTAGAACTTCATCGCCTCGGCGGTGTTGCCGTCGAAATTGAGATACGGATTTATCCCTTTCATTTTCTCGCTCCTTTCGAATTGCGCTTGCTCGTTTTGCGGCTGCCGGGATTGCAGACCGGACAGGGGTCGGCGCCACGATACTTGTGACCGCGGGAACATGTTTTCCATCCGCCGCGATTCGCCTTGGGCATCTTCACCTCCTCTTGTTGAACAGTCGTGCGGTCATCTCGTTCGCACTCAGCGCGGAAGGCCGCGCGTGATTCTCAATGCATTCCCGTAATAGACTTTCCTGAGGACACTGTCGGGGAGATTGATTCCGTAAAGCTTCCAGAACGCGTGATACCCGCGGTAGTAGTCGAAGTACTCGTCACGAGTCTCGAACACGCGCCAGTAGTACGGATACTCGTCCGGTTGAAACGAGTCCTTGCCGAACATGATGCGATCCTGATACTTCACGAAGAAGTCGTGAGCAGCATGTGGCTGGCGACCGATGTCGTAGAGGACTGCGCCGACTTCGGTGTAAACGTTGGGAAACGCGTCGAGCAGCTTGCCAAGGCGGCCGAGGTCGTTCGCGTGCCAGCCCATGTGCGCGGTGACGAACGTGGTCTTCGG
>DASWQD010000456.1:0-8531 GCA_036398255.1 Gemmatimonadaceae bacterium
GCGTGCAGTTCCGGTTTCTCCCAATTCTTACAGCTTATAGCATATAGCTACCGCTAAGAGCTACGGACTAATGACTGACGCGTACTTTCCGACTTTCCTCGCAAATGACTGAAGAACGCCACATAGCTGTAACCAGAACCGCCCGGTATTACCTGCTTGGCGAACCGGGCGAGAACATCGAGGATGTATGGTTCGTCTGCCACGGTTATGGCCAGCTCGCGTCGGATTTCATCGGCGAATTCGAGTGCATTGCGGACAGGCGGCGCCTCATCGTCGCGCCGGAGGCGCTGTCACGCTATTACCTCTCGACCGGTCCTGGGTTTCACGCACCCGACGCGAAGATCGGCGCGACATGGATGACTCGCGAGGATCGCGAAGCGGAGATATCCGACTATGTCGGGTACCTCGATGATCTCCACGCCGAGATTATGTCGGACATCGGACACCGTCGTGTGTCCGTTACCGTGCTTGGATTCTCGCAGGGAGGAGCGACCGCCAACCGCTGGCTCACGCGCGGATCATCGCGCGCCGACAGGCTCGTGATGTGGGGATGCCTGCTTGCAAGCGATTCGGATCTCAACCAGGCCGCCGCGTTCTTCCGCGATGTCGAGCTGACACTCGTCTACGGCACGCGGGACCAGTTTGCCGACACCGGCATGATTGCGGATTACGAGAAGCTCCTGAAATCGCACGGCATCCCATACAATGTTGTCGCCTTCGATGGCGGACACCGGATGGATCGTGGAACTCTTCGATCTATTGCAATCACGATGGAGCCGTGAGCGGCCCAAGACGCCTCAATTCCGGCCACGCCCAGGCTACGCCTGCAACAACGATGATGGTCCCGATTCCGCCGCCGACAACAGCCGCAACCGGTCCTACCGCGGCGGCGAGAGCGCCCGACTCGAACCCTCCCAGCTCATTCGACATGTCGATGAACACACTGTTCACTGCCGACACCCGCCCACGCATCTCATCCGGTGTCCAAAGCTGAACCAGCGTGCCGCGAATGATCATGCTGATGCCGTCGAGTCCGCCGAGGATCAGCAGCATCACCATCGACAATCCGAAGGACCTCGAAAATCCGAAGACAATAGTCGCCACTCCGAAGCCTGCCACCGCGAAGATCAGCGTCCATCCGGTTTTCTGCATCGGCCGCCGGTGCGCGATAGTCAGCATCACCGCGAGCGCGCCAATCGACGGCGCCGCGCGAAGCCAGCCGAGACCCTCGGGACCAACCTGGAGAATGTCCTTCGCAAAAATCGGAAGGAGCGCTGTCGCGCCACCGAACAGAACCGCGAATAGATCGAGCGTCAGCGCGGCGAGGATTACCTTCGTGTCCATCACGAACCGCATCCCCGCCACGAGCGACTGGATTGTCATAGGCTCGCGCGGCCTCAGCGCGGTCGCACTCGCTTCGGTCTTCGCGCCCTGGTCACCGCGAATCGCGACGAGCATCAGCAGATAGATCGTCGTCAGCACTGCGTCGATCAGGTAGGCTTCGGTCGCGCGATGCTGAAGCGCGATCACCAATCCTCCAATAGCCGGACCAACAACCGCTGCAACCTGAAAGCCGCTGCTCGACCACGTGACTGCGTTCCCGAAAACCTCGACGGGAACGAGCCTCGGCAGAAGCGCTGAGCGAGCAGGATTGTTGTACGCCTGCGCCGTTCCGCGAACGAGGAGGATTCCGAAAATCAGCCAGATCGGCCCCTTCGACCAGGACAGAATCGCCAGCGCGAGCGACATCAGGATGAAAATCCCCTGCGCGATGACGACAATCCTTTTTCTGTCCATCCTGTCGGCGAGATGTCCCGCCGGCAGCGCCAGCAGAACTACAGGTATCGCGGTGACCAGGCCGACAAGTCCAAGCGCGAACGCCGACCCGGTTCGCTCGTAAATCTCCCAGCCGAGCGCGACCTGGAGCATCTGCCAGCCGATGACTCCGAGCATCCGGCCGAATAGAAAAAGCCGGAAGTCACGGAAGCGAAGCGCGGCGTATGGGTCGTGCGCGTCTGTTATGTTCGAGCGCTCTGCGTCGGTGCTTCGTTTGCGCCGCTTGGCGGTGTGGGGTGCAGGCGGTGCACACGGAGCGCGGCGATGCGTCTTCCGTCCATCGCGATCACCTCGAGCTCGCCGCCGGGAACCGCGACTCTGTCTCCCATTCTCGGAAGTCTGCCCAGCTGCGCGAATGCATATCCGCCCAGCGTCGTCCAGTCGCCTTCGGGAATCTGAACGCGATGATCCGAGCGCACGTCGATGAGCGACATCGTCCCGTCGAGCTCGAGAACTCCGTTCGATTCGATCGCCGTGCGCGCGGCCATGTCGTACTCGTCGGAGATATCGCCGATCACTTCCTCGATGAGATCTTCCATCGTGATGATGCCGGCGGTGCCGCCATACTCGTCGAGCACTACAGCCATGTGCGCGCGCGTGCGACGAAGGTCATCGAGCACCTTCTCGGCCGGCCTGCTGTCGGGAACGTAGAGCGCTTCGCGGGTCACCTCCGCGACATTGAACGGCTTCGTGCTCGCGTTCAGCCAGAGGTCCTTCGCGAGAAAGACACCGATGACATCATCGAGAGATTCGCGATAGACCGGATAGCGGGAGTAACGCTCTTCACGGATCAACGCCCACACTTCCTGCTCTGTCGCTTCGACATCGATGCCGACGACATCGGTGCGCGGCCGCATCACATCGCGCGCCTTCTTTTCGTGAAAGTCGAAGACTCCGGCGAGCATCGCGCTGTCGGATTCATCGAGCGTTCCGTGAGCTCTCGCCTGCATTACGAGAAGTCGAAGCTCGTCAGGCGAATGGGTTGCATGCTCGGACATCGGAGCGATGCCGAGAAGCCTGAGGATTGCGTTCGCTGCGCCGTTGAAGAGCCAGATCATCGGCGCCATGAGCCGCGAGAAGAGCCGAAGCGGCGTCGCCACGACTTTCGAGACGCCTTCAGGATTGACGAGCGCGAGCGACTTCGGGGCGAGCTCGCCCAGCACGATGTGCAGGAACGTTATCAGGAAAAAGCTCATTCCGATCGCGGCGCCCGTGTGGGCGCCCGCCGGTGCCGCAGGCATTCCGAAGAACCCGAGTATGCCGTCCATGATGACTGCGACAGCGGGCTCTCCGACCCAGCCGAGTGCGAGCGAAGCGATCGTGATGCCCAGCTGCGTACCGGCGATGTACCGGTCGAGGTGGGTCAGCGCTTTCTGGACGTTCTTTGCGCCGTGGTCGCCGGCCTCGGCCATCTCGTCGATGCGGCTCCGGCGGACAGCCACGAGCGCGAACTCGGAGGCGACAAAAAACGCATTGGCAGCCACAAGCAGAAGCACCACACCGAGGCGGGTGAGGACTGCGCCGGCGCCAAGATGTTCGGTCGGACCCGCAAGCAGGGCCAGAAGATTCATATCAGATAAATCTATATAGTAGTGGGGCCGGAATTGACTGAACCGGCCTTGAGGCCCAATTTGCACCCGCTAATCCATCCTGGAGCACCAGATCGCGATTGAAGGGCGCGAAAAGCCGGTGACGTTCGACCCGCGGCGGCTTCTCCGCGGGCTCTACATCGGGCGGCTGATCCTCGCCGCCGTGCTGTTCACCGTCGTCGTCATCGGCGGCTGGGTGGTAGACGGTTCCGCGACGATGATCGCCTCACTCGCGTTCGTGAGCGCGCTGGCATTCACCGCGGGATCGTTCATCTGGACCGAGCTTACCGGCCACAAGCCCGGCCCATCGTTCATGTATCTCCAGGTTGCGTTCGACATGCTGCTCGTCACGGCGGCGACTCACGTGACGTGGTCGGACGGACAGTCGCAGTTTGCGCCGCTCTACATCCTGGTGATCGCGGTGAGCGCGCTCCTCGTAGCGCCTTCCGGCGTTCCGCTGATCGCAAGCCTGGGAATGGTGCTCTATTTTGCGGACGCGATGCTCCTGCACGGCGGCCGTGCCGACACAGGACTGCTGATTCAGCTCGTGGTCTTCAGCATCGTGGCGTTGACGAGCGGGGTAATCGCTGCGCGTCTGCGCGCTGCCGGATCGGCGAGTGAAAAGCTCGCCGCCGAGCTGGCTGAATTCCGTCTTCGCGAGTCAGACCTGCGGAGACTTGTGGTGCGCGCCGAGCGGCTCGAGGGAATCGCCGAGATGAGCGCTTCGCTCGCGCACGAGATCAAGAATCCGCTGGCCTCGATCAGGAGCGCCGTCGAGCAGCTGTCACGGATGCCGCGAGCGTCGGAAGACGAAAAGACCTTGAGCGAGCTGGTGCAGCGGGAGTCCGACCGGGTTGCACGAGTGCTGAGCGAGTTCCTGGATTTTGCGCGCACGAGCATGACGCACATCGAGACACTCGACATCACTGCAATCGCGCGCAACGCGGCCAAGCTCGCGAGCTCGCAGCCCGGTATCGCCGACGGTGTGAAGATCGTCGACAAGTTTCCGTCTTCACCGATGACCATGGAGGGTGACGAGGACCTGATGCACCGAGCGATCTTCAACCTCCTGCTCAACGCGGTCCAGGCGTCACCTCCCAATCGCGAAGTATTGCTCGAAGGGGGAGAGCTTCAGCCGCATCAGCTCCCGAAGGGACACCCGGAGTTCGCCGCGGGTGCGTTCGGACTTCTCGTAACCGATCAGGGGCCCGGGATTGCGCCGGGGATTCGTGACCGATTGTTCGATCCCTTCGTCACCACTAAGCCGGGGGGCTCGGGGCTTGGACTTTCCATAGTCCAGCGGGCCGTTCAGGCTCATGGTGGACTAGTCACCGTGAGCCCGCCGGGAGAAGAGACACGATTCACGATCGTACTCCCCAAGTCGAGACAAGCGCTATCTAATGCAAGCCCAGGAAGTGCGGCCGACGGTTCTCATCATCGATGATGAATCAGCAATTGTAGACACGCTCAGAATCCTTCTCAAGAACGAAGGATTCGCGGCGCACGTCGCCTTCGGGGGCAAGCAGGGCATCGACCAGATCACCGCCATCCGCCCGGACATAATCATCTCCGACATCAGGATGCCGTCGGTCGGCGGGCTCGATGTCCTGACAGCGGCGAAACAGCAGGACCCCGACGTCCCGGTAATCCTGATGACGGCGCAGGCCTCGCTCCAGTCCGCGATATCGGCTGTGAACGACGGGGCGTTTCACTATGTACAGAAGCCTTTCCAGAACGATGCTCTCGTAGCGATCGTCAGACGCGCAGCGGAAACGCGGCAGCTCAAGACGGAGAACCGCGCTCTCAAGCGCGAGATCAAGCGACGCGACGTCGGACTCCGGCCCATTGGCGCGAATCGCGGATGGCTCGACATTCTGAATGTCGCCGAGACCGTCGCTGCAAGCGATTCCACCGTCCTCCTTCAGGGCGAGTCGGGTACCGGCAAGGGAATCATCGCCCGGTACATTCACGAGCTCTCGATGCGCGCATCGGGTCCGTTCGTTTCGATCAACTGCGGCGCTCTTCCGGAAAGCCTGCTCGAGAGCGAGCTGTTCGGTCACGTGAAGGGATCGTTTACCGGAGCGGTGAAGGACAAGTCCGGTCTGTTCGCGGCGGCAGAGAAGGGAACGTTCTTCCTCGACGAGATCGGCGAGACCACTGCCGCGACACAGGTCAAGCTCCTTCGCGTCCTTCAACATCGTGAAGTGATTCCCGTCGGTGCAACCGAGCCGCTTCCGATCGACACCAGGCTCGTCGCTGCAACGAATCGCAAACTCGACGATGAGATTTCGCGCGGCAATTTCCGCAGCGACCTCTATTATCGTCTCAACGTGATATCGATCGAGATCCCGCCGCTTCGCGACCGGCGCGACGACATTCCGCTTCTTGCGGAGTCGTTCCTCACCGAGATTGCCAGAAAGCGCGGCGAGGAGACGAAGAAGCTCACTCCCGAAGCTGCACAGCAGCTCCAGGAATACTCGTGGCCGGGAAATGTCCGCGAGCTCGAGAACGCAATCGAGCGCGCGGTCATTCTCGCCACCAACGACACAATTCATCCCTCGGCGCTGCCGGACAAGGTTCGTGAAAGAAAATCCGAGCCGCTCATGGCGGAGCGTGTCACTCCGAATCCGCCGCTCGACGCGATCGAGCGTGCGTACATCATGTGGGTGCTCGGCAGCGAGGGCGGCAACAAGTCGCGAGCCGCCGAAGTGCTCGGCATCGACCCTTCGACGCTCTACAGAAAGCTTTCCCGTTTCGGCCTGGACGCTGCGTGATGAATGACCGGAGATTGAGCGCGGCCTTTGTCGCGCTTTTTGCTTTCGTGGTCGCGGCTGCGTCGCTGCGCAATGGATTCGCACTCGACGACGTCCATATCATCGTAGAGAATGTCCGTGTCCACTCGCTGAGCTCTTTCTGGCAGCTCTTCGGACAGACCTACTGGCCGCCCGAGGAGGGAGCGAGTCTCTACCGTCCGCTCACCATGCTCGCGTTTGCCGCACAATGGGTCGCGGGTGACGGATCACCATTCGCATTTCATTTGTTCAGCGGCTTTCTGTACGCGGGGACGTGCGCGGCATTCTTCCTCCTCGTTGCCGAGCTGACGACGTCGCGGGTTGCGCTCGTCGCCGGGTTGCTGTTCGCGGTTCATCCGGTTCACGTAGAAGTCTTCGCGAACGTGGTGGGACAGGCCGAGATGTGGGTTGCGCTCCTCATGTTCATCGCGACGCTGGTTTACGTGCGCGCGAGAAAGCGAGGGACGGTTGGAGCGCGCGATCTCGCGCTGCTTGGCTCTCTCTATTTCGCCGCGTGCATGTTCAAGGAGCACGCGATCGTGCTGCCGGCGATGCTGATAGCGGCGGACCTGATCCTCGTCGGGCGCTCCAGGGGAATCAGCCGGCGCGTGCGGGATCTTGTGCCGCTCGTCGTCACCCTCGTAGTCGTCGCAGCCATGTTCGTCGCGATTCGCACCATGGTCACGGGCGGATTCCGCGCTGGCGGATCGAACGAACTGTTCCGCGGGCAGGCATTCGATTCGCGACTGCTGACGATGCTCACAGTGATCGTCGAATGGGTGCGTCTTTTCTTCTGGCCGGCCGATCTCTCAGCGGATTATTCATTCCCGCGCACCAGGGTTGCGACCGAATTCACCGCGGCGATGCTCCCCGGAATTCTCGTTCTGATCGCCTGTGCAGTCGTCGCCTGGCGGATGCGGCGATCGAATCCGGTCGTGACCTTTGCGCTCGCATGGGTAGTGATTGCGCTCGCGATTCCCAGCAATCTTCTCATCGTGACGGGGTTCGTGCTCGCGGAGCGCACGCTGTTTCTCGCGAGCGCGGGGGTAATGATCCTCGTCGCGGTTGGTCTTGTTGCGATGTGGGAGTATGCGGCGGACTCAGGTCGTGTGGCGCGGCTGGCAGCTGGGGCTGCCATTGCTGCCGCTCTCGTCGCGGGTACGCTGCGCAGCTGGGATCGCGGGCCTGTCTGGCGCGACAATGAAACGCTGTTCCGGCAGACGGTGCTGGATGTTCCCTCGAGCTCGCGCGCGCACTGGATGCTTGCCGAGTACGTGTCGCAGACCGAAGGCCCGCGCGCAGCGATCGACGAGATGCTTCTCGCGGTGGCGCTTGGACGACGCGACGATCCAACGCTGCTTGGCTTCGCGGCCGATCAGCTCAGCATGGCGGGAATGTGCCAGCGCGCCACGCCTCTTTATTTGAGGGCGTTGGCGGTCACACCGGAAAACGTTCAGCTGCGGGCCAACACGTCGCTCTGCCTGCTGCGACTGGGCCGGATCGACGAGGCGCGAACGGTGGCCGAGGCGGGTGTCGCCGGCACGACGGCTGACCCGCGAATTGCGCGTATGCTGGCGATTTCAGACAGTCTGGCCTCTGTACGGGCCGCCAGGGCCGGTTTCGGACCCCAGGCCCGTGCTAACTGAATTGTAACGTTGCCTGAATCGGGGCCTCTTCGTCATAGGGGCGGACCGTACGAGTCACTTTTCTCGGAGATTGAACAAATGGTACAGAACAAAAAGGGTTTCACGCTGATCGAGCTTCTTATCGTTGTCGTCATCATCGGCATTCTTGCCGCGATCGCGATTCCGAAGTTCGCCAACACGAAGGAGAAGGCGTACGTTGCGTCGATGAAGGCTGACCTGCGCAACCTCGCCACGTATGAAGAGAGCTACGCCGCCGACAGCTCTGGCGTGTATTTCTCGGGTAACGGTGCGGCGCAGGGCTTCTCGCCTTCGCAGAACGTGACCGTCACGGCGACGGCAGTTGCCGGCCCGCCGGCTTCGTGGACAGCAGCTGCATCGCACTCGCTGACCGCAAAGACCTGCAGCTCTTCAGCGAACGGCCTGATCACCTGCACCTGGTCAGCAGCTCCTGAAACAAGAAACGCCCCCGCCTTCGTCAGAGGCGGGGGCGTTTTTCTTGTGAAGGAGAGATCAGAGTACCCGAAAAACCAGAGAAGACGGTACCGGGTACCTGATAAACCACAGAAGACGGTACCGGGTACCTGGAAAACCAGAGAAGACGGTACCCGATACCTGAACAACCACACACGACCGTATACCATAACGAAAGGACAGACATGCGCCCTCAA
>DASWQD010000457.1:0-7123 GCA_036398255.1 Gemmatimonadaceae bacterium
GAATTCTCGCGATCACATACGCTGACGGCGGCGACCTTGTCGCTGGAAGAATTTTCAATCAGGCGCTGCGGGGAGCGGGCAATACGGTTGTCACGGAGTCTGTTGACGCGCGCACTACTCCTTCCGAGCTCGACGCGCTCCGGGTTCAGGCTGATTCGTTCGATGTCATCGTCGCTTCTGCGTACGTGTTTCCGCGGGACAGCCGCGGGTCCATCGGCGCGGAGGGGGGTTATCCCGCGCTGATCGAGCAGCTTGCTGCCGCGAAAAAGAATCTCATCGCGATCTCGTTTGGAAATCCGTATCTCGTGAGCGCATATCCGTCGGTGCCGGCATACATGCTGGCGTGGGGAGGCGCGCCGGTATCGCAGCGCGCGGCTGCCCAGGCGCTCCTCGGCAACGCGCCAATATCGGGCCGGCTACCGATCTCCATTCCGCCTTGGTTCAAGTCGGGCGATGGAGTCGATCGCGCGTCAGTGACCGCAGCTCGATGACACGCCGGATTCTGTTAGCGGCGGCGACGGCAGCCGCTGTCACTGCATGCACAACACCGCCATCGCAAATGCCCGCTCCCGCACGAACCGTTGGTCCTTCCATACTCTCGCCCGGCAATCCATCGGATGCGGGAATGCGCAGTGACGTGAACGCTTCGCTCGACTCGATCATGCAAACGGCCATCGCAGAAGGCGCGGCGCCGGGCGGAGTGCTCGCGGTAGGGCGCTACGGGCGTCTCGTTCACATGAAGGGATACGGTACAATCGACACCGTGAAGTCATCGGCTGCAGTTGATGAGAACACGGTCTACGACATGGCATCGCTGACGAAGGTGATTGCAACGACCACCGCGGCGATGATTCTCGAGGAGCAGGGCCTGATCGATCTGGATCGCACCGTCGCGAGCTATCTCCCCGAGTTCAATGCGCCGGACAAGGCGGCGATCACAGTGCGCATGCTCATCACGCACCGAGGCGGTCTCGAGGCGTTCGCTCCCTTGTACAGGGAGTTCAAGGGACGCGAGCAGTATCTCACTCAGATCAACCTTCGCCCGCTCAAGTCGCTGCCCGGTACGGAGACGGTATACAGCGATTGGGACCTCATTCTGCTCCAGCTCGTGATGGAGCGAATCACGAGTCAGACGCTCGACCAGCTCGTCGCCGAGAAGGTTTTCACGCCGCTCGGGATGACGAGCACGATGTTCAATCCGGACAGTGTGAAATTTTTCGCGCGGATTGCACCAACCGAAATTGATTCGGTGAGGGGCGGGCTCGTTCGCGCGAAGGTGCACGACGAGAACGCCTGGGCGATGGGAGGCGTTTCGGGACATGCGGGTCTCTTTTCCACTGCCCGGGACCTGACTGTATTTGCGCAGATGCTGCTCAACGGCGGGGAGTACAACGGAGTGCGAATCGTAAAGGCCTCGACGCTCGCCCGCTGGACCGCGCCACAATCGTCGAAGTCGAGTCGAGCGCTCGGCTGGGACACTCCGTCCAAGGGATCGAGCGCCGGCAACTATTTTTCGGCGCGCAGCTTTGGCCACACCGGATTCACGGGCACGTCGATCTGGATCGATCCGGAGAAGAATCTTTTCGTGATCCTTCTCACGAACCGGGTCAATCCAACGAGAAACAACAATCGTCATGTGCCGCTTCGCCGCGCGGTCGCCGATGCGGCTCAGACATCAATCACCGATGCACCAACGATCAACTGGGAGGCAGGCCGTTGAACGCGCAGGTTCGGGAGCGGGTCAGAGTCGTCATCGCCGATTACGACGACATCGCAACGATCGTAGCGAGGCGAATCGCCACCGTCATCGCGGAAAGACGCGCCGAGGGAAAGACGCCGGTGCTGGGACTCGCGACGGGGAGCACGCCGATTGGTGTGTACCGCGAGCTGATCCGCATGCACCGGCAGGAAGGACTGGACTTCTCGGATGTCGTGACCTTCAATCTCGACGAGTACTATCCGATGCGTCCGGACAGCATCCACAGCTACTACCGCTACATGTGGGAGAACCTGTTCGACCACATCAACATCAAGCCCGACAACGTTCACATTCCCAACGGCGCGGTTCCGCGGGAGATGCTGAAAGATGAGGTGGAAGGTTACGAGAAGGCCATTCGCGTCGCCGGCGGGATCGACCTTCAGATTCTCGGAATTGGAAAGACGGGCCACATCGGCTTCAACGAGCCCGGCTCGGGAATCGATTCACGCACGCGCCCGATAGCGCTCGACACGATAACGCGTCGCGACGCGGCGGCTGATTTCTTCGGTGAGGACAACGTTCCGACCGAGGCGATCACGATGGGCGTGGCGACAATCATGGAAGCGCGGGAAGTTGCGCTCATCGCGACCGGCGAGCACAAGTCGGCGATCATCAGGCGCGCAGTCGAGGGAGAGCCGGTTCCCGACGTGGCGGCCACATACCTCCAGGATCATCCGAACGCCGTCTTCTACGTGGATCCGGCTGCAGCCGCGGATCTCACGCGCGTGCGGACGCCGTGGATCGTCGGCGAAGTGGAATGGAATCACGATCTGGAGATGGCGGCGGTGATCTGGCTCAGCGGCGAGACGCGCAAGTCGATTCTCAAGCTCGACAGTCTCGATTATCGCGAGAATCACCTGAGCTCGCTGCTCGCGCGATACCAGGAAGCAGGTCCGCTGAACGGAGAGGTGTTCAACGCTCTCATCTCGAAAGTCCGCGGCAGGAGCAAGCTGCCTTCGGACCGGAATATCATCGTCTTCTCGCCGCACCCGGACGACGACGTGATCTCGATGGGCGGCATGCTGAACAAGCTGCACCAGAATCACAACAAGATCGTCGTCGCCTATCAGACGTCAGGGAACATCGCCGTATTCGATCACGAGGTGCGCCGGTACGTCGACTTCCTGCGAAGATTCGATCGCGACTTTGCGAAGACGGACCATGTCACGCGCGATCTCATCGAGAAGGTCGAGAAGTTTCTCGACACGAAGGTGCCCGGACAGGTGGACATTCCCGAGGTGCAGACGATCAAGCGCGGCATCCGCGAGGCGGAGGCGGTTTCGGGAATCGAGACGTTCGGCATGCATCGGGACCAGGCGCGCTTCCTCAACCTGCCGTTCTACCAGACGGGCAAGACGCGGAAGGACCCGATCGGCCCGGAGGACGTGAAGATCACGCTCGCGCTGCTCGAGGAGCATCGTCCGTCGCTGATTTTCGTGGCCGGCGATCTCTCGGACCCGCACGGCACTCATCGCATGTGCCTGGAGACGGTGGAGTCAGCACTCGCTCAGTATTCGGGCGAGCCGCCGGAGGTGTGGTACTACCGCGGTGCGTGGCAGGAGTGGGATGTGCGCGAGGCGGACGTGCTCGTTCCTCTTTCGGAGGACGAGCTGCGGTGCAAGATCCTCGCGATCTTCAAGCACCAGTCGCAGAAGGACCGTGCTCCCTTCCCCGGCCAGGACGACCGCGAGTTCTGGCAGCGAGTTGAGGAGCGCAACAAGAGCACCGCTGCGACCGTCGACCGCCTTGGGCTTCCGGAGTATTTCGCGATGGAAGCCTATGTCGTCAGGCAACGGGGAGAAAAGGTTGTTCGCGAGACGGTTTC
This sequence comes from Gemmatimonadaceae bacterium, assembly GCA_036398255.1. Classification (GTDB taxonomy): domain Bacteria; phylum Gemmatimonadota; class Gemmatimonadetes; order Gemmatimonadales; family Gemmatimonadaceae; genus UBA4720. The sequence continues at coordinate 3,585 of DASWQD010000457.1, forward strand.
GACGAGTGCTCTCGGATCGCCAGTCGCCCGGCTCGCCGCCAAGCCGCGCGCTCGTTGAACGTGCGGAACGGCGATTAACCGCCGAGCGCGCCGAGGCCGCCGAGAACTGCAGTTTTTTGTTTCTATTAGTCGACCGACGTTGATTGCTATTACCGGTCGACTCTTAGGCTTTGGGGGATGAGAAACGCCTTCGAGCCTGAAGATCCAATCACAAGGGAAATCATTGGAAAGTCGATTGCGATCCACCGATTACTTGGACCTGGACTGCTTGAATCGGCTTATGAATTCTTTCTCGTTCGAGAGCTCACAAAGAGCGGCCTCAAGTTCGAGAGACAAAAACCGCTACCGGTCGAATATGACGGTGTTCGCGTTGATATCGGCTTCAGGCCAGACCTAATCGTGGAGCGCCAGATCATTGTGGAGATCAAGGCCGTCCAGAAGCTCGAGCACATTCACGGAGCTCAGCTTCTGAGCTATTTGAAGCTGGCCGAAATAGAAACAGGCTTGCTGATCAACTTTCATTCGGATCCGCTTCGCAACGGAATCCGAAGAATGTCGTTATCAAAAACAAAACCTGGGTTTCTCGGCGGCCTCGGCGCGCTCGGCGGTTAACCCGCTTTTCTTAGGCCGCAGAAGGAATGCCAACGCGGACTTTGATCATCAATGCCGGATCATCCGTGATGATCCCATTTACTCCGTGAGACCATAAATCTCGAGCAACATCAGGCGAGTTGATCGTCCACACATGCACGCGGCAGTCGAACTTCGGAGCAACGTGTGCGAAGCGGCGCACCGGAATCGGCAGGCCGCGAAACGACAGCGGCACGCATAGAGCGCGATAGTTCGGCGGCGTGATGCGCTGACCGAGGAGGATTTCCTTCATCAGCCGCGCCGTTCCGGCGCTCGACGCTCCGTGCGCGATGCTCGAGCCGGCAAATATTCGGAGCGCTTCGCCGTGCAGGGAATCCACCAGGCATCGCGCTTCGGCCCTGTGCTTCTCTATCGACGTCCTGACGCCTGTGGCAGCGAGTGGTGTCTTGATCTCGATCATCAGCGGCGTCGATGGAAAGGCCTCGATGACTTCGTCGAGCGACGGAATGCGGTGACCTTTCCCGCGATACGGAAAGGTCCGGCCGCCGTCCGTCGTAAAACTTGAGCCTGCGTCCAGCTTCTTGAGCTCGGCAAACGTCATCCTCGCAATCTCGCCGCGGCCGTCGGTGGTGCGGTCAACCGTCGGATCATGATGTACGACGGGAATTCCATCGGCGGTGAACCGCACGTCGAACTCGATGGCGTCCGCTCCCGCGGCGACGGCCTGGGCAAGCGACTCGATCGTGTTTTCGGGAGCGTACGCACGGTTGCCCCGGTGGCCGATGACCGGCCGCGCTTCCGCCTCCAGGAGAATATTCATCGGACCAGAGGCGTTCTTATGCCAAACCCGGGCGGTGGCGGGTGATGGGTTACCAGTGATCGAGTTCTGGGTAATCCGGTCTCAACCGAAAAACCGAAAACCGATTAACCGGCCACCCACGACACGTCACCGCCCGGGTCCAGGCTGTTTCTTAGAAGGTGATCTGCGCCCGCGAAACGATCAGGCGCCCGATCAGTCCGCCCTGCGCGAACTCCTGATGCCGGTCATCGAGCAGGTTGGTGCCGTTGATCGAGAACAGGACGTTGTTCAGCATCGGCGGGCGCCAGTTCACGCCCGCATCGAGCAGCGTGTACGGCTTGATGGTCGCCGAGATGAACGACAGCGCCTGGAATCCGTCGACGTGGCGCTCGCGAATTTCGGCGCCCCATCCGCTGCTCTCGTTCTTGTAGCGCAGCGTGACACTGTGCTTGTTGGCCGGCGCGTTGAGCGAGATGTCCTGCACGCCACCGACCTCCGAGCGCGGGAACAGGTTCTTGTTGACGTACGAATATGTGCCTGCGACCGAGAAGCCCTGCGGCAGAATGAGCTCCGCACCGAGATCACTCCCCCAGACGTCGAGGTCACCGAAGTTCCGGTAGGTGAGGATGATGTCCGATGCGCTGGAGCCTTCTTCCTGGAAGTTCACGACAGCGAGGGGAACACCTCTCGCAGCGCCCGTTGCGCCTGACACACCGCCAAGTGCTCCCGCAATCGTCGGGGCCAGCGCCGCTATCTGTGCCGGCGTGAGCCCGATAGCCGGAAGCTTTGCAGCGATGAACGCGCCAAGCGTCGCTGCATCCATGAACACGTTGGGCGTCTCGGCAATCAGCGGTCCGACGAAGTTCTTGCGGTTCTCCTTCCAGACATCGACCGAAATCTGGAGGCGGTTCCTGATAATTCCCTTGTATCCGGCCTCGAACGTGTTGTGAATCGTCGGCTTGAGCCGCTCCACATCGCGGAGGTCAGTCGGGAGAACGTCGGTGAAAGTCTGGCTTGCGCTGTTGAGCACGCGCAGCTTGGTCCCGACTTCGGTTCCTGTCGGCTGCAGCGAAGCAAGGTATGTGACAACGCCCTGAGGTACACCCGCCGCGACAAGCGACGCGCCAGCCGCCGCAAATGCTGCCTTGTAAAGAAGTGCCGCACTCGCCGGGACGGGATTTGCCGGGTTGCCGCCGAACGCGGCGGGTACCCGCATGCAGAGATTCCCGAGACCGCCGGTGCAGTCCCGCCGGAAGCTCAAGCCACCAGTCGGCACACCGAGAGCGCGCACGCCGAAGAGCTGCGTGCCTGTGCTCGGGATGCGACCGGCGAGAAGGTCGAGTGAAAGATTGTTCGTTGTAGGCGTCGAGAACGCGCGATTGTACGTCAGTCGGAAGTTCTGGTTTTCGATCGGCTTGAACACGACTGCCAGTCGCGGTGAGAAAACCGGATCCTCGAGACGGCTGTGCTTGTCCACACGCGCCGCGGCCGTGAGCTGCATCTTGTCGGAAATGTCCGTCACCGAGTGGAGATAGCCGCCGACTTCGGTGATGTCGTCATCGTCTTCATTGCGTCCGGTAATCGTTCCTTCGGTCTTCGGCATCGTGCGGATGTGGTCGTACCCGTAGATGAAGCGCTGGCGCGTGCCGAAGTTGATGCCGTGCTGAATCTGTCCGACGATCTGGCGCGACTTGTCGATGATGCACGCGAAGTCGCTCGCATCCGGACAGTTCGTCGTCGGCCTGACCGCGGTGAGAATGAAGCTGCCGCCGGCGTCGCTGGTGTTCATGAACACCTGCGCGAAGAGACTCTTGTAGCGGCCACGCAGCTGATACGTCTGATAAACCCAGTCCTTCACCTGCGCCGGGCCGAGACCGGTCGGCTCGACAGCGCTCGCGGCCTCACTGCGGCCATACGTTGCGATCAGCTCACTCGCCGCACTCGGACGGAAATCGACGCGAAGCTCTCCGCCCTGCCGGTCCACGTCGCGATCACGAGGCTTCTGTTCCGACGCGGTGTCAGTCGGGAGGAAGTCCCACTCCTTGGCATGGAACACGTCGTACGAGGCTTTCACGCCGACCTTGGGACTCAGCACCCAGGCTGTTCGCACGCCTCCGCGAAGGAGACTCTGGTTTCCGCCATCGATAGT
>DASWQD010000458.1:0-7229 GCA_036398255.1 Gemmatimonadaceae bacterium
ATCGGCGCCGGCATTCGCGCGCTCGTAAACGGAGCGTGGGGCTTTGCCGCAACGCGCACGATGACGAAAGACGGAGTCGCAGGCGCCGCGCGGCGCGCAGTTGCCGGCGCCAAGGCGACCGCAATCGCCAAGGGAAACCCGGTCGAGCTCGCGCCGACTCCGGTCTACAAGGACGTCTCGTGGAAGAACGCCTATCAGGTCGATCCGTGGACGATCCCTGTCGAGCAGAAAGCTGACCTCCTGCTCAAGGCCAACGCGGCCGCGCTGAAGGCGAAGAACGTGAAGTTCGTCTTCAGCGGATTGTTCTTCCGGAAGAACGAGCGCAACTATGCCGATACCAACGGCTCGGTGATCACGCAGACGATCATCCAGAGCTGGGCGCCGATGCAGATCACGGCGATCGCGCCTGACCAGTCCGACTTTCAGAATCGTGGATCCGTGTCGCCGCCGATGGGACGGGGCTGGGAGTACATCATCGCGGAGGATCTCATTGCGAACGCTGCGAAGTGGGGTGAGGAAGCGTCGCAGAAGCTGACGGCGAAGCCCGTCGATGTCGGTCGTTACGATCTCGTGCTGCATCCGTCGCACCTCTGGCTCACGATTCACGAGTCGATCGGTCATCCGACGGAGCTCGATCGTGCGAACGGATACGAGGCCAACCTCGCCGGCACGAGCTTCATCGCGCCTCCCGAAAAGGTGCTCGGCAAGCTCAAGTACGGGCCCGAGTTCATGAACGTGCAGGGCGACCGCTCGCAGGAAGGCGGTCTCGCAACCATCGGATACGACGACGAGGGAGTGAAGCCGGACGACTTCCTCATCGTGAAGAAGGGAATGTTCAACGACTACCAGACCACACGCGAGCAGGCCAACTGGCTCAAGTGGTGGTACGACTCGCAGGGGCAGCCGACTCGGTCGCATGGCTGCTCGTACGGTGATTCCTGGTCGAGCATTCAGTTCCAGCGGATGCCGAACGTGTCGCTCATGCCGGGCGAGAAGGAGCAGAGCTTCGAGGATCTCATCGCCGCGACGGACAAGGGCATCGCCATCATCGGTGACGGATCATTCTCGATCGACCAGCAGCGCTATAACGCCCAGTTCGGCGGCCAGGTGTTCTACGAGATCAAGGGCGGCAAGCTGAATGGGATGCTGAAGGATGTCGCATACCAGATGCGCACGCCTGATTTCTGGAACTCGATGGACATGATCGGCGGAAGGAGGAGCTACCAGATGGGTGGGAGCTTCTTCGACGGAAAGGGACAGCCGACGCAGATCAACGCCGTGAGCCATGGCTCGCCGCCGGCGCGCTTCCGCAACATCAACGTGATCAACACCGGGAGGAAAGCATGAGAGCGCCGAAGCGATTGATCCCGGTCACGAGCGTCGAGGAAGGCGACATCATATCGCGCGAAGCGTCGCAGGCGCTGATCGAGAAGATCGTGAAGATGTCGAGTGCTGACGCGATCAGCGTGAACGTCACGAGCTCGCTCACGAACAACATCCGCTTCGCGGCGAATCAGGTTTCGACCGCTGGAAGCGTGGCGGATGCGAACGTCGCTGTTACCAGCGCGTTCGGGCCTAAGAAGGCCACCGTCACTACCAACGATCTTTCCGACGCAGCACTGCTCAAGACCGTGAAGGAGTCGGAGCGCCTCGCCAAGCTCGCGCCCGACGATCCGGAGGCGATGCCCGATCTCGGGCCGCAGAACATCAAGCCCATTTCAGCGAGTTTCGATTCGACCGAGAAGATCGATGCCGAAGTCCTTGCGAAGGCCGCGCTCACGGCGCTCGAGCCCGCCAGGAAAGCCGGCGATCTCACCGCTGCCGGATATCTCGTCGTCGCCACGAATACCAACGCGCTTGGCAACAAGGAAAAGCTGTTCGCCTATCACAAGGCGACGAACGCGAATTACACGCTGACCGTGCGCACTACTGATGGCACCGGATCCGGTTGGGCTGGAGCGGAGCATCCCGATTGGCAGAAGCTCGATGTCGAGACCGTCAGCAAGCGAGCGATCGACAAGGCGCGCCTCTCGCGCAATCCGGTCGCGATCGAGCCGGGACGCTACACTGTGATCCTCGAGCCGCAGGCTGTCGGCGATCTCGTTCAGCTGATGGGCTTCTATGCGGATGCGCGATCATCCGATGAAGGTCGCTCACCCTTCACGAAACAGGGCGGCGGCAACAAGATCGGCGAGAAGATCGTCGATCCGCGAGTCACCATCACGGCGGATCCATTCGACCCGATGGTCCTGTCGCAGCCGTGGGATGGTGACGGCCTGCCGCTCGGGAAGCAGGTATTCATCGACAAGGGTGTGCTCAAGGAGCTCTACTACTCGCGCTTCTGGGCGAAGAAGATGAACAAGCAGCCGACCGGCGCGCCGACGTCGTTCATCATGTCGGGCGGCACCACTTCGCTCGACGACATGATCAAGTCCACGCAGCGCGGGATTCTCGTCACGCGCCTGTGGTATCTCCGCGAGGTCGATCCGCGCACTATTCTCTATACGGGGCTCACTCGCGACGGCACGTTCCTGATCGAGAACGGAAAAATCTCGAAGGCGGTGAAAAACTTCCGATTCAACGATTCGCCGCTGTTCATGCTCAACAATCTCGAGGCGATCGGACCCGCGGTTCGTCTTGCGGGAACGGAGGCGGGCGGGGCAGTGATCGTTCCGCCGATCAAGGTGAAGGACTTCAACTTTACGTCGCTTTCGGACGCAGTGTAGCAGGCAATTGTCCAAAGTACGGAGGCCGCATCCGCAAGGGTGCGGCCTTTTCGCGTCCCGCATAGATTCTTCCTCATTCTCATGCCCCATACCCCGGACGTTGTCGGCGAACCATCGGCGCTGCGATTGCTCGCAAGGTCGGCGCGATCCTCTCCTGTTGCAACAGCTCGCGCGACGCTCGTCGGGATGAGCGCGGCAATGCGTGCACCGTTCTGGGTCCACGGCAAACGGTTGCGCGGTGCACTGGGTGCGCAGGTCGAGCGAACTGCCCAGCGTTCCGACGCCGACCCCGCGCTCGTTGTCTCTCTCCGCGTTGCAAATGGGTCCATTCGCCAGCTCTCACGAACACGTACCGCGTGGAAGAACACCTGCCTCTATAGAAGCGTCGCCCAGTATCTCGTCTTGAAGAAGTACGGTCGGTCCGCTGCCATTCGAATCGGCATTCGGAGCTCTCCACACGAGGACGAAGGTGACGTTGCGGCGCATTCGTGGGTGCTTCACGACGGGCCCGAGAGAGTTCAGGACAGCGAATCAGGCTACGAGGAGCTCGGCTTCCCGACGCGCGCCTGATGTACGTTCAGCAGAATCTCGTGCGCGACGGATCTCTCATCCTTTCCGTTGACGAATCACTCATCGCTGCAGCGAGTGAGTGGATGCCATCATTGCCTGAAGCGCGAGCTCCGTCGCACCCGGAGGGTGCCTCGATACGTGTAGATCGCGGCGAGCTGCCGAGAGTCGTCACTCGCGACGCTCCGTCGCTCGCACTCGGATCCGTCACCGCGTGGATCGATGCGAGCCGCACCAGCGCGTGGCTCGAGAACGACGCGCGGAATGTGGCTGCGACAGTGGACCTCGAGAGCCGAATTGCGCGGGTGGCAATCGCCGATCGAGACACCGTTCGAGCGACCGATGTGACGTCGTCGCTCACCATCATCGCCGCGCTGCTTCTGGTGCGCGCTGGTAGAACTGCAGTTCATGCAGCGGCAGTAGCGCATCCCGGGAGCGGTGAAGCGTGGCTACTCGCCGGCGATTCGCATTCCGGAAAATCGACTACCACTGCCAACCTCATACGTGCGGGCTGGCGATATCTCTCCGACGATTACGTGGTGCTGTCGCGATCCCAGTCAGCCGAGATCGAGGTAGAAGGGTGGCCGGACGACTTCCATCTCGATGAAGGATGGCACCGCGGAGAATCGACAGGGATTCGCGGCACTCTCCGCGAGGAAGATCTTCCTCAGGGGCGACGTGTCAACAGTGCGATCCTTGGAGGAATTCTTTTCCCGCGCGTTTCAGCTCATGAAGAGACCAGTGCAACGAAAGCTGCCCCGGTGATTTCACTCGAGCGGTTGATCAGGCAGAGCCCGTGGCTGATTGCAGACAATCGAAGCGCGGGGAAAGTCTTTCAGCTGTTGAGCGACGCGGCGTCACTCCCTGCCGGAGACCTCCGCCTGGGACTCGATACCTTCGCCGACCCCGAAAAGCTCAGCGGGATTGTAACGCAGTTCGCCGAGTCAGCGAGCTGAGCGCCTTTCGCTTCGTGCGCCTGATCGCGGGCAAGGTCAGCGCAGCGACAATCGAGTAATAGGCAAGATGCGCGGGCGCCAGGATCAAGGGGCCGAGACCTTTGAATCTGTCGGCTGCGCTCGCCAGCGGCTTCATCCCCGTTCCGCGCCAGCGAAGAAGATCTCGAATCGAGCGGGAACGCGGAATTCGCGCGAGCTCGATCTCAGTTACGAATGACATCGCGCCGGGTGAGCGCTGGAGCACCGGCTTGTCCCCGATAAGAGCGAGCGCCGAGTAAAAGCTCGCGCAGCTTCCGGTGTACGGATCGTCGACAGCTTCGCGTGACTGAATCGCCATGGCGAATGCAAGAAGATCCGTCATCTGAGGATTGTGAGCGATTGCATGCCTCACCTGCTCGAGCTCGGCGACTGTGCATTCACTCGCGCTAAGCCCGATGAGGACTGTATCGCGAAGTGAGATCGATCGCTCGCGATGCGTGATCACCGCATGCTCGATCAGGTGAATCACGTTGTCGCGCGCGCCGAGCTGCATCAGGGGCGGAGCTGATTCGATCGGTCGCAACCGGCTCCAGACCGTCGGATCGAGCGGTTGCCCATCGCCGTGGGTTGTCCAGTGTACTTCCACTGCGAGCCCATCCTGCGGCGGAAGCAGGCCCTGATGATGATCCAGCGGCCGGGCCGGCTCGCCGAGGCCCGCCGCGCGAATCGCTCCCACGAGATCTGTGACGTTCTCGCGATGTACGAGCAGGTCGATGTCGGCGACGGGCAGAGATGGCGTCGAGCCGCTGATTGCCCTCACTCCGCCTTTCAGCACCACGACAGGGAATCCAGCGTGACTGGCTATCGCCGCGATGGCGCGCCCGTCGACGCGCGATCTGAGCGCGCTCTGTGCTTCTTCAGCTGCTACCGTGCGGAGCATGCCCGCGCCTTCGGAGGGGAGGCTCTCCATGCGTCTGTCTCGCGTGAGACGATCGAGCAGCACGCCGGCGCATCGCTCGAGCGAGAGGAAGAGCAGCCAGGTTTCCGGGTGTATGTCGGCGATCGGCGGCGAGCTACCCTCAGCTCGAGATGAAAGAGCTTCTACTGCCCAGCGGCGAAGCCTGAGCAGGTCGGTTACGAGATCGTGGGGCTCACTCCGCGCCAAGCTTGTACCAGGCCGGCATGTACGAGCAGCCGACGTTTTGCGCGCGCACCACCGCGAAGATTCCTGTAGGGAGCAGCGTCATTCCGGGAATCACATTCGCCTTGAGCTCCTGTTGCACATCCTCGATCCTGGCGCCGGATTTTTTCGCAAGCATGTATGCCCAGCCCATAGCCGCATTGTTGCAGCCGAGGAAGATGACGCCGCGGTCGTAGAGGGATTGCAGTGAGGTTTCCTGATCCACGAGACCGAATTTGTCGTCCTTCGCGAGCGACAGGAACGGGTTGCGTCTGGCCGGCTGGCCGGTGGTGGGGTCCTTGAGCTTGAGCTCCGCGCCCGCTTCGTATTTCTCCCAGATCGCGTCGTTGAACGCCATCGGGATCGCGCGATGACGGATCACCACAACCAGTCCGAGATCTTTCTCGGAGATTCCGGCGACGTCGCGGTAGTTGCTGATGACGGCGTTCGCCTGGTGCAGCGCAAGCGCGCTGTTGATCTCCGGCGCATCGAATACCGTTCTGAGCTTTTTCCCGTTCAGCTTCGCCGTCCAGCTGTCGTCCCATTCCCCTGTCGGCTGGACGGACGATGAAGAAGCGAGCGAGCTTTGCGCCGCGGCGAGAGGTGCGCCGATCGAAAGGCCTGCGAGCGCGGCAGCCCCGCCGGCAAGCTGGCCGAGGAATTCGCGACGGGGACTGTTTTCGTTTCCGCTCATGGCGGATCTCCGGGGACGGGTTCAGCCATCAATATGGGATTCCCGGGCCTCCTGGAGAACAACGCGTGGGAGAACCTTGCAATCTCCTTACCCGCTGCAGATCGGGCTCATTCGGTATGCTAATTGCCGCTTCCATCATTGCCCTTACATCCCGCACACGAGGTAACGATGGGAATTCTCGACAACACCAAACCCGATTTCTCCGACACGACGGGCACCGGCTCCACCTCGGGGAGAACGCCTCCGAAGGCTGATTTCTCGGACGTGAGTTCGGGGCAATCCAGCACGGCTCCGATCGAGCCGGCATCGACACAGACGTACACCGTGAAAAGCGGCGACTCACTCAGCAAGATCGCCAAGCAGATATATGGCGACGGAACCCAGTGGCGACGGATCTACGAGGCCAACAGGGACAAGATCAAGGATCCCGACCTGATTCATCCAGGCCAGGAATTCACGATTCCTGAACCCTGAACAACTTCCCAGGAGATTTGAGATGTACCATCAGAAAAAAATCACTGCGCTGGCGCTGTCGCTCGCCGCTCTCGTCGCGCTCGGCGCATGCGGCAGGAAGGACGAGCCGGCAGTCGCTGATACGACTGCAATGACGCCTCCGCCAGCAACGCCGGCTGCGTTGCGCGTGAGTGGAGTGGAGACGGGAACCGGCATCAATGCCGACAAGACCATCAAGGAAGACGAGCACGATTTCGGCGTGCGCGACACTGTCTACGTCTCGGTGAAGACCGAGGGCGCGGGCACCGGTACGCTTGCGGCGAAGTTCACTTTCCAGGATGGCCAGGTTGTGGAGCAGGCATCGCAGAGCATCGCGCCGACCGGAGATGCGCATCACGAGTTCCACATTCAGAAAGCGACTCCGTGGCCGAAGGGCGACTATCGAGTCGTGATCACGCTGAATGGAGACTCAGTGGGGACGAAGGACTTCAGCGTCAAGTAGACGTAACTGCTAAAACGAAGACGAGCGTTCCCAGACTAGAGATGTCAGGGTACAGACCGGTTGATGGGTGAGTTTAAAACCGGTTGATGGGTGACACGGAAGCTTTGCGGCATCACAATCGGACACCATCTGGGAGGTGTCCGTGCCGTGGAGAGAGAGCTCACCCGTGTCG
>DASWQD010000459.1:0-18112 GCA_036398255.1 Gemmatimonadaceae bacterium
GCGGCTATCTTTGCCGCTGACCTCTACCGCATGTACAGCCGCTTCGCCGAGCGCCGCGGCTGGCGCATCGAGGTGATCTCCCACTCCGAGGGAACACTGGGCGGCGTGAAAGAAGCGGTCTTCAAGGTGAAGGGCGAAGGCGTCTTCGGAACGATGCGATGGGAATCGGGCGTGCACCGCGTGCAGCGCGTGCCCGTCACCGAAAGCCAGGGCCGCATTCACACGTCGGCAGCGACAGTCGCCGTCCTGCCGGAAGCCGAAGAGATCGATCTCAAGATCGAAGACAAGGACCTCCGCATCGACGTTTTCCGCTCTTCCGGTCCCGGTGGGCAGAGCGTGAACACCACCGACTCGGCCGTGCGAATCACGCACATTCCCTCGGGCATTGTCGTGAGCCAGCAGGACCAGAAGTCCCAGCTCCAGAATAAGCTGAAAGCGATGGAAGTATTGCGTGCGCGACTGCTCGATGCGCGTCTCGCCGAGCAGGAGGCCGAGCGTGCAAGAATGCGCAAGACTCAGGTTGGCACGGGCGACCGTTCGGCGAAGATTCGCACCTACAACTTTCCGCAGAACCGCGTCACCGATCATCGCATCGGATTCACGATGCACGAGCTCAGCAAGGTTCTCGATGGCGACATCGAACCCGTCGTCGATGCATTGAGGATCGCGGACGTCGAGGACCGGCTCGGTGAATAGAGTCGTCGCGCGTGCGCAGCCGATTCATGCCGCCGACCCGACGGTTCTCATCGTAGTCGAAGAGCTCACAGCGAGCCTCCGCCTCGCAGGAATCGCTGATCCTCGACGCATTGCGACGGATATCGTTGCTGCGCTTCTGGAAGTGCCGCGGTCGTGGCCGGTGATGAATCGGGACGCCAGCCTCGATCGAGCGCTTGCAGCTGCCGCTCATGCGGCGGCTCGAAAGCTCGCGCGGGGCGCTCCATTCGCCTACGCTGTCGGCACCGCTTCATTCCGTCACCTGAATCTCAGTGTCGACGAGCGCGTGCTGATTCCCCGTCCCGAGACCGAAGTTCTCGTCGGCGAGATCATCGAGCGGCTCGAGCGACAGATGCCCGGTTCGCCGTCGTGGGGAACTGCCGTGGACGTCGGCGCCGGCTCCGGCGCTATCGCGCTTTCGCTGTCGGCTGAAGGCCGATTCGACCGCGTGATCGCGACTGACGCATCGTCCGGTGCGCTCCAGGTGGCGCGTGCGAATGCGATCCGGTCAGCGGCGGCGTTGAAAGCCGCAGTCGAGTTCAGGCAGGGCTCGCTGCTCGCGCCAGTACGGGGCGTCAAGGCACAGGTAGTTGTCTCGAACCCGCCCTATATCGCGTTTTCCGAGGCCGACGCGCTGCCTTCGAGCGTGCGCGACTGGGAGCCGCCGATTGCGCTCTTCAGCGGCCACGACGGGATGTCGGCCACGGCCGGAATCGTGCGTGATAGCGCGCGCCTGCTCGTCCAGGGCGGGATGCTGGCGCTCGAGGTCGATGAGCGCCGCGCATCGCTCGTGGCCGAGATGCTGATGCGCCACGGAGCATACGGCAACATCGGTGTGGTGCTGGACCTTGCAGGCCGCGAGCGATTCGTCTTCGCCACGCGTATCTGATTCAGAAAGGGAGAATTGATGCTTGAAGAAAAGGCGCGCGAGCTTGGCCGCGTGATCGGGCAGAGCCCGGAATATCAGGCGGTGAAGCGCTCGAGCGAAGCGCTCAACGGTGATCGGGAAGCCGTCGCCATTCTGCAGCAGATGGAAAAAATCAGGACGGATGCGCAGCAGATGATTCAGCGCGGAGAGCAGCCCACTCCGGAAATGGAGACGCAGCTCGATGACCTGCTCACGAAAGTCCAGTCGAACTCCGTCTACCAGCGCGCGATTTCGGCGCAGGAGAACTTCGACAAGGTCATGTACCAGGTCAACAACTGGATCATGGAAGGAATGAAGAAGGGCGCCACGAGCTCGATCATTACCCTGTCCTGATTTTCCATGCGCACCGGGCGGCTCATCGTATTCGAGGGGTCCGAAGGCGCCGGCAAGACCACCCAGCTGCGCCTTCTCGAGGAGCTGCTGCGGGGCAGGGGGGTCGAGGTGCTCGCGGTCCGCGAGCCGGGCGGCACAGCGCTCGGGGATTCCATCCGCGCAATGCTCCTGGACCCCGAGCGGCATATTTCGCCGGAGGCGGAAGCTCTCCTTTTCATGGCTTCCCGGGCCCAGCTGGTCAGCGACGAGATTGACCCTGCGCTCGGCCGTGGTGTAGTTGTATTGATGGACAGATTCTTTCTATCCACGTACGCATATCAGATCGACGGCCGCGGGTTGCCGGCGGACAGGATCCGCCAGGCGAATTCTCTCGCCGTCGGTGGACTGGTGCCCGACCTCACGATCGTTCTCGGCATCCCCGCGGCGGAGGGAATGACGCGCGCGACCGCGCGGGGCGAGCAGGATCGCATCGAGCGGCTTGGCGACCAGTTTCACGATCGGGTGGAGAAGGCATTCACCCGCTTTGCCGATCGCGACTGGCAACGGGACCATCCTGAAGCCGGCACCGTGATCGCGGTGGATGGACGCGGCGATCCTCGAGAGGTTCACCGCCGCGTCGTCGATGCAATTGCGCAGAATTTGCCGGATCAGTTTGCAACCCTGCTGGACAGGAAACACGCCTGATGCTCGACCTCAAGCCCGGAATCCGCTCCCGTACCATCAGCGTCGCGACGCTGCTCATGTTCTCGCTCGTTGCCGGCGGATGGCTGCTCGAGCGAGGCACTCATTCGGGCACGGTGACGACGAAGGCGGAAGCCGCGCGACTGTTCGACGAAGTGTTCACCCATGTGTACCGCAATTACGTCGACTCCCTCGGAGCGCCGGCGATGTACCGCATGGCAGTCGACGGAATGCTGTACGAGCTCGAGGATCCATACACCTCGCTCCTCGCGCCTGAAAAGCTCGGCCGCCTGAACGAAACAACCACCGGCAATTACGCAGGTGTCGGCATACAGGTCGACGTTCGCGACGGATGGATCGTCGTCATTGCTCCGACTCCTGGAAGTCCTGCCGAGCGTGCGGGAGTACAGCCGGGCGACCGAATCATCGAGGTAGACGGGCGCTCCACACACGGTTGGACCCTGGAGGAATCGGTACGGTCGTTCCGCGGCAAGCCGGGAACGTCACTCGCGCTGCGCATCGAAAGACCCGGTGTCGTGAGCGCCATTCCTCTCACGCTCGAGCGAAAGCCCCTGCATCAGAGCGCGGTTCGCCGCGTGGCGATGCTGCCGAACGGCGTCGGCTACATCGATCTCAAGGCATTCAGCGATTCGTCGGAGCGCGAGCTCGAGAGCAGCATCGCCGTGCTGCTCGGCCGCGGTGCCAGGTCGCTCATCCTGGATCTTCGGTCCAACCCCGGCGGACTTCTCGAGCAGGGAACCGCCGTCGCCGACCTTTTCCTCGGCAAGGGACAGAAGATCGTGAGTCTTCGCGGCCGCTCGCTTGAATCAAACCGCGAATACACCGACAGCACCGGGCAGCGGTGGCCGAGCCTGCCGCTGACGATTCTGGTTGACGACAAGAGCGCGAGCGCAGCCGAGATTGTCGCAGGCGCGCTTCAGGACAACGATCGCGCGCTTGTCGTCGGCGAGTCGACGTACGGAAAGGGAAGCGCGCAGTCGATCATTCCCCTCGGGGAAATCGGCGGGCTCAAGATCACCACAGCGCGCTGGTACACGCCTTCGGGACGCTCGATCAGCAAGCGCCTCGACCGCGATGACGACGACAGCGACGCACCGGTGGACCGCGAGCGCCGCGACTATCGCACTACATCGGGACGCATTGTCAGGGACGGCGGCGGCATTACGCCGGATGTAGTGGAAAGCGACAGCGCCTACACCCAGCTGATCCGGGAATTCCAGACGGTCCTCGGTCGGAAGGTTTCACAATTCCGCGATGCGCTCACGGACTATGCCCTGAATCTCAAGGCGTCCCGCACGGTGAAGTCGGAGCAGTTCACGGTCACTCAGGAAATGCTCGACGAGGTGTGGAAGCGAATGGTAGCTCGCGGAGTTGTGATAGACCGCGGCATCTATGACGAGTCGTCTCCGGTGATCAGGCAGCTACTTGGTTACGACATAGCGCGTTATGTCTTCGGCCCCGATGCGGAGTTCAAGCGGCGAGTGGCTACCGACAAGGCGATTGCCACTGCACTGGAGCTCAATCGTGGCGCTGGAAATCAACAGGCTCTTCTGAAGCGGGCAGAATCGCGCCAGCGCGCGCCAGGCACCGAGTGAGCGAACGAGTCTTCATCGTTGGTGCAGGACATGTCGGCCGTGGTCTCTATCGCGCATTCCGCGCATCGGGGATCGACGTGCTCGGACTTCACGGAAGACGCGCCACGGCGTGGACTACTTCCACCGGACTCATCCCGCCGTCGATTGCCGACGCGAACACCATCATCCTCGCGGTTCGCGATTCACAGATCGATGATGCGATTGCGGAGCTTCTCGATGGACGCCGCGGCGGCAGGACTGGCGTATCGCCCGGCACCGCGGTGCTGCACACATCGGGAGCGGCCGAGCCCGAGCTGATCTCTCGCCTCGGCGAGTTCGGGTTGAGCGGCGGCACTTTCCATCCACTGATTCCGTTCGCCAATGCGGAAAAGGTGCCCGAGCTGCTGAGGCATGCGTGGATCGGCATCGATGGAGACGACCAGGCACGAGCGACGTCGCGACGACTCGCCGGTCACATCGGCTCACGCACGCTCGAGATTCCTGCGGGTGGCAAGGCGCTGTATCATGCGGCGGCGGTCATCAGCTCGAATTTTCCGGTCGTCCTCGCCGCGCTCGCGAGCGACACGCTCGTCGCTCTCGGAATTCCCGAGAGAAGCGCGCAGCAGGCGGTTCACGGGTTGATGGAGGCTGCTGTCGCAAATCTCGCGGAGACGACTCCAGTCGAGGCGCTCACCGGTCCGGTGGTGCGCGGCGAGACCGACGTCCTCATCCGTCACCTGGGCGCGCTGCGCCGCGATGCGGACGCGCGCGCCGTCTACAAGCGGATGTCACTTGCCGCGCTGACTCTCGCCGCGCAGCGCGGAGTTTCCCGGGAAACTATCGAGGAAATGCAGCGGGTGCTGCTGCTCCGATGACGTTGTCTAGTTGCCCGTCGAGTCGAGGACTCTGACGTTCTTCGGCGGCGTGAAGCGAAACTCCGGCGCGGCGACAACTGCGTTCGGCCGGATGGACGTGATCGTGATCACTCGCTTGAGTCCATTGATATCGACCACTTCGAACTGGCGCACATAACCGTTCGCTGCGTCGATCCAGAGCTTCGCCGTCGTGAATGTCCCGTTGGGCCGCTTCGGAACGAGATTGACGATGTTGGTCTTTCGTCCCTGCAGAGTCGCGGTTCCGCCATCGCTCATGTCGAAGCGCGATGAAGGAGAAGTGAGAAAGGTCCCGCCTGGATCCAGGAGCGCGAGAGCGCCGCTGGCCTTCGCCGACATCCGCATCACCTGGCCCGGAGCGCTGCTCGGCAGGTAGATCCACAGCGATTGTCCATCGGATACGACCCGGTCACCCTTGGGATCGATGAAGTTTATCGCGAGAAGGTCGGGATCCTTTCTGAGAAGCACTCCCCTGGACACGGAGTTGCTTCCGGTCACCGGGTTGGTGATTGTCTGACGGAATTCCGCGCGCACGCTGCGCAGGTCTGCATAGGCCTTGACGGCACGCTGCATCACGGCGGCAGGGGACTGCGCTTGAACGCCCCCGGCAGCGCCGAGGGCGAAGATTACGGCGAGTATCTTTTTCATGCTACTGTGTACCCGTGCGGGCCTCGAGCGTTCCGGGAGCGGTCACTCGCCTGCCGATCGCGGTGGCCACTGCGCGCAGCTCCTGAATCAGCGATGTGAGCTGCTCGGGATAGAGTGACTGAGCTCCGTCGGAGAACGCAGTGTCCGGATGAGGATGCATCTCCACTATGACTCCATCCGCTCCTGCCGCCACGGCAGCGCGCGCCATCGGCGTAACGCGATCGCGAATTCCAGTGCCGTGGCTCGGATCCGCGATAATGGGAAGGTGCGACAGCTTGTGAACGGTGGGAATTGCAGTGAGGTCGAGCATGTTGCGCGTCGCGGGATCGAACGTGCGCACACCGCGCTCGCAGAGAATCACCTGCTCGTTCCCCTCGGCGAAAATGTATTCCGCGCTCAGCAGGAGGTCACTGATAGTCGCCGCCATCCCGCGCTTCAGCAGCACTGGCTTGCCGATTCGCCCGACTGTCTTGAGGAGCGAATAATTCTGCATGTTGCGCGCCCCGATCTGGATACAGTCGGCGTATTCGGCGACGAGATGCGCGCCTTCGTCGTCCATCGCCTCGGTGACGACAGGAAGACCTGTTTCTCGTCGTGCCATGTCGAGGAGCTCGAGGCCTTTCTTCCCGAGCCCCTGGAATGCATACGGTGAGCTGCGCGGCTTGAAAGCGCCGCCGCGCAGTGCGGTCGCGCCTGCGTCGCGCGCCATTTGCGCGGCCTCGATGATCTGCTTCGCCGATTCGACGGAACAGGGACCTGCGATGACGGGCACTTCGTCCGCACCGAACGTGACACCGGGCGCGATCGTGACGACGGTGCTCTCCGATCTCCACTCTCGCGATACCTGCTTGTAAGGCTGCGTGACGTGAATGATCTGCACGACGCCGGGAAGCGCGGCGAGGCGCGACCCGTCGATTCGCCCATCGTTACCGACGATGCCGATGGCGGTACGCTGCGCACCCGGCATCGGGCGCGCTTCGTATCCCATTTCGGTTATTACCTTGACGACGCGGTCGACCTCGGCTTGCGCCGCGCCGTGTTGCATTACGACAAGCATGTCAGACGGTCAGGGCTTCCGCCGCCTCGGCTGGAGTCAGAGTGCCGGCGATTGCTTCTTCGACGGCCGCGCCCCGCATGTGCACGCTTACGAGTGAAGACACACCGGGCTCCTGCATTGTGACGCCGTACACCGCGTCGGCAGCTTCGGTTGTCGTGCGGGGATTGTGAGTGATGACGATGAACTGCGTGTTGGTCTTGAACTCGTTCAGCATCCTGACGAAGCGGCCGATGTTCGCATCGTCGAGCGGCGCATCGACTTCGTCCATCAGACAGAAGGGGCTCGGCTTCGTGAGGAAGATTCCGAAGAGCAGGGAAAGGGCAACCAGTGCGCGCTCGCCACTCGAGAGAAGGTGAATCCGCTGAGTCTTCTTTCCTTTCGGAGCGGCGTGTATCTCGATGTCGCCCTCGAGCGGACTCTCGGCATTCTCCAGCCGGAGATCGCATTCGCCACCGCCGAAGAGAGTCATGAAGATGTTCCTGAAGTTCTCGCGCACCTGCACGAACGTCGTCAGGAAAAGCTCGCGGGCTGTCGTATCGATTTCGCGGATCGCCTGCTGCAGCGAGAGCTTCGCGGCGGCGAGATCGGCGCGCTGACTGGTCAGCATCTCGAGGCGCTTCTGTTCTTCATCGTGCTCCTCGATGGCGAGCGGGTTCACCGGCCCGAGAGCATCCAGCTGGTCGCGCAGCTGCGAGGATTCAGCCCGGAGAGCTTCGTCGTCGAGCTCGACGGGCTCCATCTGCGACATCAGGTCTTCGAGCGGTCTTCTCCATTCCGTCTCGAGCCTTTCACGGATCATCGCCCGACGGCCGGACAGCTCGGTGAGCCGCAGCTCCGACGAATGCAGCTCCTCACTCAGCGCGGTCGCGCGATGCCGGATGTCGGTGAGCTCGTGCTCCGCCGCTTCGAGGCGCTCGTCCGCCGTCTTCACGGCGAGCTCGGCACTGGCAAGCCGGGCCTCGGCATCTTCGAGTGTGGCCTGTTTCGCCTCGAGATCGAGCTGCCAGGTCGCGAGCTGCTGTGCGAGCTCGCCATCAGCGGCCGAAAGTGTGCTCAGCTCGGACTGCAGTGATTCGAGGCGCGCGTTCGCGCTCGCGAATTCCTCGTTCAAATGCCGCTCGCGATCGCTCGCGACCTGAAGCCGCGCATTCGCCTGAGCGCTTGCGATCTGGCTCTGCGTGCGCCGCTCCCGTGCTTCCTCCTGGCGCACTTCGGTCTCTGCGAGAAAGCGGCGCGCTTCCGAGACACTCTCGTCGAGGTTGACGACCGCGGCTTCCTTCTCGGCGATCGACTCCACGATTCGCGAGACGCTCTCCCCAAGCGAAAGCTCCCGCGACGTGAGCCGCTCGAGAAGTCCGGAGGCGTCAGCCACTTCCTTCAACGCGCGATGATGTCGCCGGGTGACAGCGGAGTAAGTGTCCTCATGCTCGGCAGCTTCGCGTGACGCCGCGTGCGCTGCTTCCTGTGCCTGCGATGCAGCTCGCTCAGCCGCGACGAGCTGTGCGCGGAGTGACTCTGCCGTTGTCGCTGCCGCACGTCGCGACGCTTCAGCCTCTACGAGTGCGCGGCGCAGCTCACCGATCTCGGCTCGCCTCCGAAGAGGGCCGGGGCCGGCGGTATTTGCGGGAAGCCAGATCGCGCCGCGCGCGTCCACGAAACCCGTTCCATTCTCGATCGGACGAACGCGGCCGAGAAGCGTTCGCACCCAGTGTGCCGCCGGCGTTTCCGACCGCACGAGGCGGGACAGATCATCGCTGCCATCCTCATGATTGCCCGCCTGAAGCGAATCAGCGGGGAGAAGGAGCAGCGGTCCGGGATTCGTGGCCGCATGCCACGCTCGAATAGCCTCAGCCGCTTCGCGGTCGCGGACGAGAACCGCGTGTACCGTTGCCCCAAGGAATCTTTCGACGAGCGATGCTGCTTCGGCCTCGGTGCTGATGAAATCGCTCAACGGTCCGATGACACTTCCTTCGCCGAACTTCCCCCGCTCGCGCAGAAGGCGCGCTGCAGCTGGCGCAAGGCCGACCCGCTCACGCTCCAGCTCCTCGAGAGCGTTGAGCTTGCTCTCGAGCGCAGTATGTGCCTCTTCAGCCCTGAGAAGCATCGACCGCGCGGTAGAATCGGCTTCTCTTGCTGCGCGAAGCGCTGCAACAGCTGTCGCGTGCTCCGAGCTTCGCAATCCGCTGCGGCCTCTGGCCTCTGCGAGAAACTCTTCAGCCTGCTCGAGCTCCCGACGAATCGAAGCCTCATTGTCAGCAAGCTGCGCCTGCTCTTCGACAAGAACGGACCGGCGCTGAGTGAGATCGTGCAGCTCCCGCTCGGTGGTCTGCTTGTCGAGAGCATGGCGATGCGCGATCTCCCGCATCTCTCTCGCTGCGCGCTCGGCGGTTTCCACCGTGGCGCGCGCTGCCGCGAGAGACGCCCGCACTTCCTCTTCCTGCGCGGAGGTGGAGCGGTACGAATCGTTCGCAAGCGAGAGCTCCGATTCCAGCTGCTTGCGATGCGCGACTGCGGCGTCGAGCTCCTCGCTCACTCGCTCGACAGTTGATCCGCCTTCACGCTTTTCCTGTTCTGCGCGCTCGCGTCTCGCGACGGCGTTGCGCTGGCGCTCTTCAGCGACAGCAATCTCGGAGCGCAAGCCGAGTGTGCTCTCGCGCTGCTCCGCGACCAGTCGGGCGAGCTCACCGCGTCGTGCTTCTGCAGCGGCGCGAGTTCCATGCGCAGTGTCACGCGCGGCTTCCGCGGCGGCAACATTCTCTTCCGCTGCAGGCGCATCGCTGCGAAGTGTCCCGACGCGATTCTCGAGCTGCTCCAGCTCGCCGTGCCACGCAGCCATCTCGCGTGACGCAAGCGCGATGTCCACCGTGAAACGCCGGCGCGTGAGCTCGACATGCCGCTCCGCGCGGCGGCGCTGCCTGGCGAGCGACCGAACCTGCGTCTGCACCTCCGCGATGAGATCGTCGAGCCGGCCGAGGTCGACTGCGGTCTCCTCGAGACGTCTTTCCGTGCTGCGCTTGCGATCGCGATAAAGCCCGACGCCCGCGGCCTCCTCGAACAGCTCGCGCCGTTCGTCGGGGCGATCCGACAGCAGTGCATCGATCATCTTGCTCTCGATGACCACACCGGAGTCGGCGCCGAGCCCGGTGCCGCGCACCATGTCGTGAATGTCGCGCAGGCGACACGGCGTGTTGTTCAGGAGGTAGTCGCTCTCTCCCGATCTGCTCAGACGCCGCGTGATGACGACTTCGCGAAACGGAACGCCAAGCGCACCGTCGTCATTCTCGAAATAGAGAGAGACTTCGGCGATGTTCACGGGCCGGCGTGCAGACGATCCCTGGAAGATCACTTCTTCCATCTTCGCGCCGCGCAGTGCCCGCGCCCGCTGTTCGCCGAGCACCCATCGAACGGCGTCGGAAACGTTCGACTTTCCACACCCGTTGGGGCCGACGATCGCCGTTACACCCGGCTCGAATACGAGCTCGGTGTCGTCGGCGAATGACTTGAATCCCTGAAGCTCGAGCTTCGTGAGACGCACTAACGCAGTCTCCCGGTGCGGTACTCGAGAACCGGTATGAATCCGGCTACTCGAAGCGCGGTCGCCGCAAGCGATGATTGCTCGGGGTGCTCGAAGGCCCCCGTGTACACGCGTGCGCTCCCGTCATCCTGCATCAGGGCATACGCCTTCACGTCCTTGGCGGCGAGTGCCTGAACCTTTTCGCGGATCCTCGCCCCCATGCCCGCCTGCGGCGCGACACTGTCGAGGACCATCGCGAGAGGAACGCGCACTACGGATCCGCCCGAGTCAGGCACGATGCGCCTGCGTCGCAATGTCGCAAGCAGCTGCTCCGCTTCTGCACTGTCTCCATACGCACCCGCGTGAACCTTGTACCATATGGCTTCCGTATCCCCGATCGGCACGAGTGAGATTGTCGCCGCCGGCATGACCGAGCCATGGCGCTGGACTTCAAAATTAGCACCTTCGAGCGTGTTGAAGAAAGAAATCTCGACGGAAAATGCGGTGGCTCTCACTGAATCGGCTGCGTTGGCCACGATGACTGTCGGCCGCGGCGGCACTGAATCGACAGCGGCGGAATCGACCGCGACCGGTGCCTCCACCACCTCCGCTGCCGGACGTCTTCCGAAGAACGCGCCGGCTGCCAGTCCGAGCAGCAGAAGTGCCGCTGCGCCGATGGCCAGGCGTACGACAGGCAATGGCTCCCGTTTCGGCGCGATGTCGATTCGAGGAGGAGGTATTACCTGAGGGTGAGGAATTCTTGCCAGAATAGTCGCGGCCGGCGCTGCCTCGACACGCTGCAGACCCACGAGGACGACTCCATCAACCTGAGCGGCGAGCTTGTCCAGCTCGGGTGCATCGGCCGCGACCACAAGGAGCAGCAGCTCGTCCGCACTCGCGAACTCCGATGCGTACCGGCTCCAGCGCGGGTTGCCGATGATCCGCCCGATCGCCGGCGACTCGGTGCCGCTCGGCATCACGTAGAGATTTTTCGCCCCTTCCACTTCGCGAGCGATGCGCACGAACGATGTGCCGAATTCGAAACTGTCGTAAACGCCATGCGGATCGTCATCCCGCACGAGCGACTGCAACGGTGGAGTGTCGACTCCGAGGTCGGCGATCATGACCAGCCGGTTCGCACTTTCGGCGAGCGCAATTCCGATTGCAGCGTGCGCGGCGAGCGTCACGTCGTCGGATATGATCAGGACCGAGGAGTAGCCGCGAAGAGTGACCGCGACCTGTCGGCCGGCGCCCTCGTACGAGCCACCCGGGGCGCGCGCCGTCGGCGCCGTCATCGAGTTTCCTCGTAGATCCAGTAGGGCTTCCTCGAATCCCGTCCCACGCGCTCGGCCTCTTCGCGTGTGCCATATGGTCCCAGCACCACGCGGTAAATGGTTGTCGAACCTGACTGAGTTGCGACGACCCGCGGCCGTTGTCCATTTACGACGATGCCTGCGGCCGCCTCGCTCGCTTTCTGCTCAGTGAGGACTGCCGCGAAGGATACCATGTAACCCGCTCTCGCGGGGGCCGCGGATGACGGCGGCTCGAGCATCGAGGGCGCTGCATCCCTGACCGGCAGGTTCGGATTGCTGTCGCGACTGGCTCCCCACGCCGCAGAATCGGACGGCACGGCTGGTTGCGGAGAATCGAACGTCACCGGCCGGTCGAGGTCCGCGGAACGCGGGCGGAATCCGTTCCATGAGATGAAATACCAGTAATCGCTCGCTCCGCCCGTCACTGTCGACCGTGTGCTGAATGTCGCAGCATCGACCATGATCGCGTCATTTCCCCTGACGACGGCAATTGCGCCCTGAGGAGCGAAGGCAGGAAGGTCGGGCCGCCATTCCGTTGCGATTGTTCCGTTCACCTTGTGGTTGCCAACTCCGATCACCCACGCCGAGTCCGCTCCGTTTGCGGGCCGGGCAAGGATGTGCTGGCCCAGCGGATCCATGCGAAGCTCTGCTGCCGGGCCGGGGAGCACTACTTCTTCTGAAACGCTCTCGGAGTAGCGGTCGACCACGGCGACCCTTGCGGACTTGAGTGCGACGTACACGCGGTCGCCGCTCGGCGTCGAGACAAGGGATTCGCCCGGATCATCGAGCGGGATGCTCTTCACGAGCTGAAGATCCCGCGCTCGAGCTCCGACGAGCCCGGAATCGACAGCGAAGTAGATGCGGTCTCCGACTTGTGCGCTTGCAGCGCGTGATACGAGGGGAAGCGTGGCAGTCTGGAGCACTTCGTCGTCCGTGGGCTGAATCAGCCAGAGACTCGTCTTGCCTGATTCGGTGCCGGCGATGACGAGGCCTCCATTCTTCTGCGGAAATACTGCGCGCGCGGGCGCGGGAGGCTCGAAGCTCCAGTCACCTGCCGGGGTTATTCGCGCGACGGTGCCTTTGGCGGTGATCCCATACAGGTCGGCGCCGTTGGCCGTCGAGAGCGAAGTGAGCCTTTCTTTTGAGGCGGTGCGCACTTCGATTGCGCGCAGGTCGAGGCGCCGGGGCTGTCCCTGGTCATCGATGAACGCGAGAACGCCGTAATCCGGGTCGAACCCGAGGACTCTCTCTATCGGCGGGACGCCCGGTACGGACGCGACGACAGAATCGAGTCGCGGGTGGATGTAGGCGCGCGCGGTGCCGCCGGTGCGGGGGATTCGGAGGACCACCTGATCGGGACCCTGGATCCCGGGCGCTGACTGGGTGCCCGTCGAGGCTTGCCGGTCGCCTCTGCAGGCGACGACGGCAAGCGTCAGCGCGAGAAGAAACGGCGAAACTCTAGAAACTCGGTCCCAGCGAGAAAGTCCAGTTCGGCTTGCGTCCAGTTTTATCGAGCGGTTTCGCGTAATCCCACTTGAGGATTGCGAGGTTGAACAGATTCACGCGGATTCCCGCGCCAAAGCTTCTGAGCGGGTAGCGCTGCAGCGTGAAATCATAATTGTCCGGCTGGGTTAGCGAAACCGTCTGACCCTGGCTCCAGGCGAGACCCGCGTCGAAGAAGAAAAGCCCTTCGATCGGTGGAAGCCCGACCGGAAGGGATCCAAGATCGAATCTCCGCACGAGAGGGAATCGAATTTCCGCGTTCGCCACCACTACCCGGCTGCCGACGAGCTGCTCCGTGTTGCACGACGCGCCGCCACCGATATATCCGGTGCACTCGTAACCGGTGAAGTTCGCCTTGTCGTATCCGCGCACGTATTCCGGTCGTCCGATGTATTTCGGGAACGCGCCTTCGTCGCGTCCCACCGATGCGCTCGCGAGAAGTCTCGTCGCGATGGTGATCGTGTTGAAGATGATCGGATCATATCGCCGGTAGTCCGTGAGATACTCGACCCAGCGCAGATTCCCCACCGACGGCGTCACCTGGAAGCGATACCGCCTGCCGATCACCGGTGCGGTGTACCCGAACAAGGTGTTGTCCGAGACGAATGCAAGCGACGGTGAGAAGAAGTTGTATGCCGGCGCATTCGCGACGTCGTGGATCTCGGGCGCGGTGCAGCCGTTGAAATAGCAGTCCTGGCTCAGCGCGACGACCGAGCGGCCGATGCTGTTGAACTGCGCGCCCGCTTCGATGCGAGTGAACCGATTCAACGGATACTGCGTCGTGAGAAACGCGTTGCGCAGCACGTATCTCGTGTACAGGACGCTGTACCGCTGGCTTCCATCGGGGTTGTTCTCGATGGTACCGCCGCTCTGCGGAAGGAATATCGGTTGCTGGTATGCGCCAACCGTGTACTGCCAGCGGCGACTGAGATTCGCGTATGCCGCGAACACGCTGGCATCGCGAATCTGTCCGTATACCGAGGCCGAGAGCGCAATGTTGTGATTGCCGAGGAGGTCACTCAGGACGATTGTCGTTCCGCCCGTGAACCCGCTGAGGCCGTACTGATTGCCTGTGCCGTAACCGACTTCGGGCTGCGCGATATAATCCGGCTTGAAGCCTACCGAGTATGCATAGTCCCGGAAGCGTGTCGTGTCGGGAAGCGCGAAATCAGGATTCGCGATCAGCATCGCGACTGTCGTCGCGTCGAACTCATTCGCCTGCGCTTCACCCGCTGAAAGAGCACCCGAGGGTCGGGAGCCGCCCGGCGCGCGATAGATCGAGGCCTGATTCACACCGTCCACCGGCTGCCTCGAGGAGTCGACGCCCGTCAGCACTCCCGTGACAGCGGGGAGGGCAGGGGCGTTCAACACGAG
The DNA here is from genome assembly GCA_036398255.1 of Gemmatimonadaceae bacterium. Classification (GTDB taxonomy): domain Bacteria; phylum Gemmatimonadota; class Gemmatimonadetes; order Gemmatimonadales; family Gemmatimonadaceae; genus UBA4720. Next base: position 14,554 of record DASWQD010000459.1, read on the forward strand.
CGCTGTCGATACGGAGCCGGACCCCGTGAACGCTGTTTTCTTCAGAGACCGCGGATTGTCGGTTGCCCATACCGTGTAGTCGCCGTTCGCGTAATACGTGAACGCCATCCTGTCCGTGCCGCGCGCCCACGTGAGAGCGGGACTGTATTCGGTGATTGCCGACACACCGCCGAGCACATTCGTCAGCTGGTACTGAAGGCGGTCGCGAAAATCATACAGGAAGATGTTCGCCACACCTGTCCGGTCGGAGATGTATCCGATCGATTGACCGTCCGGGGACCATGCCGGGTTCAGGTTGTGCCCGCCCTGACCGGGAACGATCTCGATGGCGCTGGTCTCTGCGTCGATCAGCGCGATCTGCCACTTGGCAAAGCGCAGGCGCGTGATGTCCGTTGGCGGAGCGCGGTCGGTGGCGAACGCGATTCGCTTTCCGTCGGGCGACCACGACGGCTGAAGATCACCGTACAGGTCATTCGTCAGGCGCCGCAGATTTTTTCCATCGGCATCGACGATGTAAAGATCCGTGACTCCGCCCTGGGTACCGCTGAACACGATCCGGCTGTCGTCGGGCGAATACGACGGGCTCATGACCGCATCGAGCGGCAGGTCGAGTCGCTTCCTGATGTTTCGCGATGGAACGTCGAGCAGGTACAGCACGTCCTTGCCGGCACGCTGCGCCGTGAACGCCAGCGTCCTGCCGTCATTGGAGAAAGCGCTCTGAGAATAGAGAAGGCGCAGCTCCTCGAAGTCCGGATTGAGGGTGCTCTTCACGAGACGCTTGAGCCTCTCACCGGTGCGCGCATCGCCAAGCCACAGGTCGATGAACAGCTCGCCGCGCTTTTCGTTTCCGTTCGAAAGAAACGCGATGTGCTTGCCGTCGTTCGAGAGCGCGGGAGCGAGGAAGATCTCGCCGCCCGAGCGCTTGCGGGTGAGAAGAGGCTGCGAGAAAGACTGCGGGCGCTGATACTGCGAAGCCGCTGGCAGATACTGCGACTGAACTGCCTCGCGCCAGGCTGCGCCCACTTCCGTCAGCGGTACGCCAAGCTCGCGCAGGAATGCGCGCTCGACACCGACCGCGGGGAGATTCCGCAGAATTTCTCCGATTGCTGCATCACCCCATCTCTCTCCCACGTATTGCCAGAACGACTCGCCGAAGCGATACGGGAAATATTTGTCGGGCCGGTCCGTCATCTGCTTGATGGTCGGAATATTTCCGGTCACGGCCGCATCCCGGAGCCAGCCTGCGGTAAGCGGATGGCTTGGACCGATCGACAGATACTCGGCCATTCCTTCCATGAACCAGAGCGGGGGATTCACCCGCTCGAGATTCGCCTGGCCTGCGCCCGCCTTGCCGCGCGCGAACACGTCGTACTGGAACTCGTGCACGAGCTCGTGTGCGAGCACGTGCTCGAAGCTTCCGAGATCGCCGGTGAACGGCATGATGAGGCGGTGGCGGCCGGACTCCGTGACGCCGCCGACGCCCTCGCCGAGATCGCCGGTAACGTTGTTCTGCCCGAAGTCGGCGCGCGACGAGAAGAGGATGATCGGCTTCTTCTCGCGGAACTGGTGGCCCAGAACCTTGGAGAGCCGTGCGTACGAGCGCTCGGCCATTCTCGCTGCCGCCGAAATCGCTGCTTTTTCCTCGGGATAGTAGTGCACGAGGAAATGCTCGGTCTCGAGGACACGCCACTTGAAGTGCTTGTACTGGACCTGGTTCTGCCCGAAGTACTGTTGTGCTTCGAGCGGCGCCGCACCGAGAAGCAATACGCTGAGGCCAAGCAAACGCACCGCTTTCATTATCCCGCTCCTGACGTTAGACGATTGGCACCACTTCAGCGTCGCTCCAGAGCCGTTCGATCTGATAGAACGATCGCAGCGTCGGGTGAAAGATGTGGACGACGAAGTCCACGAAATCGAGCAGCACCCATCTGCCCTGCTGAACACCCTCGACGTGGTGTACCCTTACGCCCTCTTTCTTGAGCTCCGAGATGAGGTGTTCGCCGATTGCGCGGACGTGTGTATCGGAGGTGCCGCTGGCAATCACGAAGTAATCGGTCATGTCGGTGACGCCCCGGAGATTGAGGAGCACTACGTCATTCGCTTTCATGTCGAGGCACATGCTGGCGGCGCGCATCGCGGCAGAGGCTGGCTCGCGGGCGGGTGTCGCGGGGGAAACAGAAGTCGCCATTCGGCTCCGTTGATGTTTTTTCTGCGGCGCCTTCGGCGCCCCTACAGTATCATAAGGACGGGACAAAGGTTCCGTTAGCCGCAATTATTTGCATTTCACGCGCCAGTCTGATGCGGAGTGCGGATCGAAGATCAGCGGCGCTTCGGGCTTCGGATTAGCTGCGGGGATGCGGATACAAATGCGGAAGAGGCGGAACCGCAGGATGGAAGACCACTTCGGACTACCGAGGACCATTGCGGATCCGCAGTAATCCGCATCCCTCAGTCAATCCGAAGTCCGAAGTGGCCGTTTATCCTGAGTCCGCAGCTCTTATTGCTTGATCACCCAGACTTTGATCTCGGGGTGGACGTCGGCGTGCAAGCGGACCGGCACACGATACACGCCGAGGGCCTTGATGGGCTCCTTGAGGTCGATCTGGCGCTTCTCGATCGTGTGACCCTGTTCGGCCAGCTGCTGAGCGATGTCGGCCGAAGTGACTGAGCCGAACAGCTTGCCCTCGTCGCCGACCCGGGCCGAAAACGTGAGGGATACCTGCTCGAGCTTCGCGGCGAATTCCTGCGCCGAAGCGCGACGCGCGTCTTCCGCCGCCTCGAGGCGCTGACGCTCCTGCTCGATGCGCTTCTTGTTGCCGGGAGTTGCCTCGTAGGCGTAGCCGCGGGGGAGGAGAAAATTGCGTGCATAGCCGGGCGACACTTTCACGATGTCACCGGGGTGACCCAGCTTCTCCACTGCCTGTCGAAGAATGACTTCCATGTTGCCAGTTCCAGTTGAAAGGTTAACCGCGGCGCCACCCGGCTGCCGCGACAGAATCTATTTCGTTTTCAGGGCGCCTTTGCCTGCGCCCGCGTCCGCAGATCGAGCCAGGTGTCACCCAGTCCGAGTCCGAACGCGAGCGCCGCAACGAGCGGCCATGCTACGAGTGCGAGAGCAATCAGCATGTAGGTCAGCACTTTCGTGCGTGACATCCACGCGAGAATGCCCATTCCGCGCAGCGTGTACAGCACTCCAAAAAACAGCAGCAGATTGAGACCGGCGTTTCGTCCTTCCTCGAAAGCGGGCAGGAGGAAGATCGATGCGCCGACTGCAACGCCCCACACGAGCTGGTCGTTGAACCTGAAGTCCTTGAGCTTCGCTAGCGGCGGACCGATCCCGACGCTGCTCATCCGGTGAAACAGCGCCCATCCCAGCCCCAACGCGGCGAGCGACTCGAGAGCGAGAAGCGCCGGCACGAGCAACGACGACCATTTCGGAATCGCCGCGAGCTGTGCCTCGCTCTCCTGCGTGAGACGCTGGAGCGCCGGCGAGCTGTCCACCACGTCCTTCCATCCCGGCTGCCTGCTCACCTGGCGCAGAGAAGCGATCGACTGATCG
>DASWQD010000460.1:0-7776 GCA_036398255.1 Gemmatimonadaceae bacterium
GTGCGCCGAGGTCGCTGAGAAGGCGGAAACCCAATTGGCTTTCTTGTATTCGATCGAGCCGCTAACAGATTGTCGTGAATCCCGACTCAGGGAAAGACCCAACAACCGCCGTTTCGGCGGACTCGGCGCATCTCGGCGGACTCGGCGGTAAAAGTCCCGGGGTTGGCTTGTTCGACGAGCCCACTCTAAGGCCGGAAGACCCTTTTTTGTTAGCTGCGGTAACTACGGAATACGTAGTTCCGTAGTTCAAATCAAAACAAACTCCGTGAATCCTCCGTGTTGAGATTTTGAGTGGCCGCAAGGACAAGTGTGCAGGAAATGGAATACGGCACGTCTAACAGCTGACTCCATCAACAGAGAGAGCAAGATGAAGATCGCTTCGGCCGCCGTATTCGCGGCGCTGGTCGTGCTGGGCTGCAACAAGGGGCAGGATGAAGCATCGAGCGGGACGACCGGATCGGCAGAGCGGCCGGCAGAGGCGCCGCCGGTAACGACATCGCCGGCGGGCAGGGTATCGGGCATCATGATGGACCAGGCGCAGACCGGAAACGCGGCTGCGCCAACGCCGGCACCGACTCAGGCGCCGGACAAAGTTTCGGCAAGCACAGCCGGTGCTCAGATCGCGCCGAGCATGCTGATCAGGACGGGAAGCGCATCGATCGAAGTCGAAAAGCTCGATCCCGCGATCGTCAAGGTGCGCCAGCTCGCGACCCAGCTCGGAGGATACGTCGCGAATTCCTCCATCAGCGGAGGACGGGATCAGGTGCGCAGCGCAACGCTCGAATTGAAAATTCCGGCAGCCCGCTACGATCAGGCCGTGAGCGGCCTCGGCGGAATAGGCCGCGTCGAAGCAGTGAACACGAGTGTGGAAGATGTTGGTGAAGAATACGTCGACGTCACCGCTCGTGTGACCAACGCGAAGAGGCTCGAGGATCGGCTCGTCGGGCTTCTATCGGCGCGCACAGCGCGGCTTGCCGATGTCCTCGCCGTCGAGCGCGAGCTTGCGCGCGTGCGCGAGGAAATCGAGAGATACGAGGGTCGGCTTCGGTTTCTCAGAACTCGCGCCGCCGTCAGCTCCCTGACCGTGAACGTTCACGAGCCGTTCCCGATTCTCGGCCGCCATCCGGGTGACAATCCGATCGTCGGCGCGCTGAAGCAGGCGTGGAGAAATTTCGTCGCCTTCATCTCGTGGACCATCGCATCGCTCGGAGTGCTCGTTCCGGCCGGAATCATCGTCTTCGGCGCGTGGTATGCCTACAGACGGATCAAGCGCAGTTAGTGGGGAAACCCAGACGGTGGCGGGTCATGAGTGACCGGTATTCGGTAATGAGTTTTCGGTTTGAAACCGGATAACCCGAAACTCGAAACCGGTCACCCATAGCCCGTCACCGTCTGGGTCTTCAAGAAGTCTCTAAACCCCACCGGCCTCACCGGCATCCTACATTACGCACAGGATGACAATTCCCTCGGCAGCGTCTCAACAGGAGCCATCGCGCTTCGCGGCGGGCTCCGGCCAGGTGCCCGATGTCGTGCGTCGGGCGCAGGCTGGGGACGGCTCCGCGTTCGAAACCCTGTACCGCGAGCATTCACCGAGAGTGTATGCGCTTTGTCTCAGGCTTTCAGGCGGATCGACGGTCGACGCGAGTGAGCTGCTTCAGGATGTCTTCGTGCGGGCGTGGCGCGGCCTCCGGAGCTTTCGTGGCGAGAGCGCGTTTTCGTCGTGGCTGCACAGATTGACGGTGAATGCGATGCTCGAGCGGGTCCGATCAGAAAAGCGGCGTACGGCGAGAGTGTTGTTCATGGAGGATCCAGGCGCGGATCTGGTGACGGTCGAGAGCCAGCCCGATACGCAGATGGACCTCGAGAGCGCCATCGCGGCACTCCCCGAAGGAGCGAGGATTGTCTTTGTGCTTCACGAAATCGAGGGGTACCAGCATGCGGAGATCGCTGAGCGGCTCGGAGTGGCCGAGGGCACAGTGAAGGCGCAGCTGCACCGTGCGAGAAAGCTTCTAATGAAGGCATTGAACCGATGACAGACGAATCGCGGGACAACGAGATGCCGGGAGATCTGGACCAGATGATCGCTCGGTTGCCGAGGGAGATTGCACCGCCTGAGGATGCGTGGAAGCGCATCAGGGCGCAGATCGATCTCGAGACTCAGCTGGTCACCATGCCTCTGCATCACCGCGAGCGCGAGTGGTGGCAGCGTCCGGCATTTCTTGCGGCTGCAGCGCTTCTGCTCGTTGCGGGTGCATCGCTCACTACTGCGCTCGTGATCGGCCGCCGGATGATCGACAATCCCTCGCGTTCGGTCGCGACGAGGACAGCTGCGCCCCAGGCGACGGGTGTCGCGACGCTCGCGGAGTTCACAAAGGTGGAGAACGACTATATCGAGACAGCGAACATGCTTTATGCGCTGATCGAGCGCGGGCAGACTGAGCTGTCTCCGGAAACGATCGCGAAGCTGAAGGAGAGCCTGCGCGTGATCGATGAGGCGATTGTCGAAGCGCGCCGTGCGCTCGCAGCCGATCCCGGCAACAAGACGCTGATCGAGATGCTGTCGGCGTCGTACAATCACAAGGTCGAGCTGTTGCGGCGCTCGACAGCGATGGGACAGACGTGACGCGCGTGAGGCACTTCCTCGTACTGGCTGCACTTGTTGCGGTCTCGTCGCCCGCGGCTGCCCAGACAAAAGTGAGTCGTGGCCTGCCGCTCGACGCGACCGGAGCGGTGCGCGTCTACAACAACGTGGGGAGTGTGCGCATCACCGGCTGGAGCCGCGATTCGGTTGCGGTGCGCGGCACGCTCGGCAAGGGTAACACCCTGCACATGGGCGGTGGACGCACAGGGATAAAGATGTTCGTCGAGGGAATGGACGAGCGGAATCCGGCGGCGGCGGACATCGAGGTAATGGTGCCGGCGCGCGCGAAGGTGTGGGTGAAAACCGCAACGGCGCGAATAGATGTAACCGGTGTGGCTGGAAGCCTCGACCTGTATGTGGTTGGCGGTGACATCAAGGTGACCGGCAATCCGGCAGACGTGAATGCGGAGGCAATCGACGGATCGATCACGATCGTCGGATCGCCGGCGTGGGTGCGGGCGAAGAGTGCGAGCGGTGACGTTTCGCTCGACGGCTCGACATCCGATGTGACAGTTTCGACGGTGAGCGGAAAGATCGACGTCGATGGAGCGCGGTTCGAACGGGCGAAATTCGAAACGGTGACCGGCAGCATCAGGTTCGCCGGAACTTTCGCCCGCGGCGGGCTCGCGAACTTCGACTCGCACAGCGGATCGGTGGAGATCGGAATTCCGGCCGGCAGTCCCGCCGATTTCGAAATCGCATCCATTGCCGGGTCGATCACGAACAAGCTGACGGCCTCGCGGCCAGTGCCCGGGAGATACGGGCGCGGTGCGGAGCTTGTGACGGCGAGCGGATCCGGAGGTTCGCGGGTTGTGGTGCGCTCGTTCAAGGGTCCGGTTGTTCTATTCAGAAGAGACCAAATAGTTACAAAAAGTTACTAATTGGCTTTCAACCTCTGTTGCGCGGGCGGCATCTCAGAAGTGCAACCCACTCTTCAACGGAGGCTCTTCCAAATGTTGCGCAAACTCGCCCTGGCGGCGGTACTCTCATCGGTGGTCGTGACGACCGCAATCGCAGGTCCGCCGTGGATCGCGATCGAGTATCCGGTAAATCCGCATGACCCAAACACTCGCGGCGCATTCTGCACTGTGCGCACGTATCATCACGGCGACCTGATGGCATTCGATATCACCGGTACGGCCGAGGGACTCGTGAACGGCAAGCGGCAGTCGGTCCGCCTCGACATTCGCAGGCTTCCTCAGGCGGGAACGTACGCAGTCCGGTGGCAGAAGCCGGCAGAAGGCAACTGGGCGATCGTCATCTCGACCGCTCGGGACGGAAACTACATGGCCAGTGCACTGATCGATGTGGACTCGCGCGGCCGCGTTGCATCAGTCAGTGTGCCGTCCGATCCGAGGGAGGGGGGACGTTGGCTGGTACCGCGAAAGATCGCCAGTGCTGAAGTGGAAGCCCTGCTTAGAAACTGAAAAAAGGAAAACCGAGACGAGAGAGAACTCTCGTCTCGGTTTTTGTTTCTTAGGGATTGAACCAGTAAGAAACTTTCACGAGGAATGTGTTATTCGGATGCGTATCGAACACGTTCTTCAGGTCGCGGCCGAAGCTGAAATCGTTCGCTGCACCATCCGCCTCGCGCCCCTGCGCCCACACCAGGAACAGCGTCGAGCCTGGACGATACTCCCAGCGAAGAACGGTGTTCGAGCGGAACTGCTTGAAGTTGAATCCACCCGGATCGCCGCGGCCGACGAACGGCTTGAAGCGATCGTCGTACTCCTCGGCGCGAGGATCGTCGAGCTCCTGCCAGTTGCTGAAGGAGCCCTGAGACACGAACGGCGAGCCGTAGAACTGAAGCGAGAGCGTCGGCGTCGCCGTGTAGTTGAGGCGCGTGGTGAGGCTCAGCGTCTTCTGATCCAGCCGTGCGAACGTGTAGTGAGTGGTATCGACTCCGCTCACTCCAAAGTTGGAGTGCCACTGCGAATCATTGATGTCGCTGCTGTAGTTCACGCCGATCGAGCCAGCGAGCTGGGTGCCGACCCTGAAGCTCGCGCTCGGATTGATCCACCAGCCCGTGGTCTTCCCGAGATCATACCTGTAAGCTCCACCCCACAGGCCGACGGTCGTTGTCTTCCGGCTATCGCTCTCGATGCCTGTCCAGAAATCGCCGCCTCCGGCATTTCGGAGCGCGGGTCCACCGCGCGCAACGCGATCGTTGTACGTCGTGAGGAAGTTGTTGCCGTTCACGCCGAAATGGCCCCACATGAAGTTCTTGAACTGAACGTGCCAGTTCGTGTTGACTCCGACTGAAGTCGGAAGCCCTTCGGTGGTCCAGCGCTGCATCGTGTTGAAGTTGAAGAACGCGCGCTGGTAGATCTTCGACGGCTTGTTGTAGTTGAGCGAGAACCAGTTACGGAACATCTGCTCGTCAGCGCGCGACTGGAACCCAAGATCGTTCGTCTCGAAACCGGGCGAGAATCGCTGAAGCACGCTCTGGAACCGCGTGATTCCGCCGCCGAACTTGCTGACGGACAGCCGCTGCGCATTTCCGACGATCGACGTGCGAGTGGGATCGACTTCGATATCGTCATCGGGCCGCTGGTAACGGTGAACGCCGTCACGCTGCGTGCTGAGAATGGCTGACTCGCTGCCTGCTACGCGGCTCGCCGCAACGTACGCGCGGAGCTCGTAGTTGTTGCTGGAGAAGCGATGCCGCAGGTCGATTCCGCCCGTATATGCGGAGCTGCGCAGGAACGGGCTCGTATCGTCATCGAGATTGCGATTCACGCCAGTGACCATGATGCCGATGCCGCTCTGGCCGTTCTTGAAGTCCTGCTGCAGCCGGCCGACTGCATAATTGGAGAGCGGCTCGATCGTCTGATCGTCCACTCCAACCTCGCGCTGAGTCACCGCGTCGAGGAATCCGACCGACAATCCTCTGCCAAGTCGTCCGGTCAGCTTGCTGGCGCCGAGGATGGTGGTGTTGGTCGCGCTGGTCTCGTCGCCGTACACACCAGAGAGCTGCGGCGAGCGGCCAATGCGGCGCGAGTAGAACAGTCCAGTGCATCCGGAATCGATATCACCGCATGCAGTGTTGAAACGGAAGATCCCCGATCCTTCCAAAAAGAAAGGCCGTCGCTCTTCGAAGAACTGCTCGAATGCTGAAAGGTTCAGCACCGACGGATCGGCCTCCACCTGACCGAAATCGGGGTTAATGGTGGCGTTCAGAGTAAGGTTCGACGACAGGCCGTACTTGATGTCTGCGCCTGCCGAAAAGGACTGCGGGTGATCGAACGAGCTGCCCGAAGGACGTGTCTCGTTCTTCGTCACTACGTAAGGCGCGATCTCGAGCCGGCTCGGGCTTCCGATTCCGCTGATGCCGTTGATCTCACCGGCCTGCGATACGTATCCCTGCTTCGTGCGATGATACAGCGGCCAGCTGATGCGCTGCCCCGTGCGCGCAACGTCGCGAACGATCAACAGTCCGAACGTGTGGTCCGGAGTATTCGGAAAGCGAAGCTGGCTGAATGGAATGCGGAACTCTGCAACCCAGCCGAGCGAGTCGATCGCGGTCGCGACATCCCAGACTGCGTCCCATGAAGGATCTTCATTGGTGTCGTTCGACACGTAGAAGTCACGCTTCACGCCGGCGGGATTCACTGCGAACTGATATGCGGTCTGCTTGTCGTGATATGAATCAATCACGAGCTTGAGCTGCTCTGACTGCGTGCGCACATCGCGGCGTGACAGGAGCGAGACAATGCTGTCAGGCGCCGGATCGTACATGCGCGCCATGATGTAGAGGTACTTCTCGTCATGCGCGACTCGCACATCGGTCTTGAATCTCGTCTCCGCGCCAGTAGTCGGCTCGTACTCGAGGAACTTGTCGATTGACTGCGCTCCTGCCCACGCCGGATCGTCGAGCTTTCCATCGAGAACCGGAGCCGCGGTCGCCCTGGAGGACGAAGCGAGCGTTGCGGTTGCAGTCGATGGTGCTGGAGGAGGCGCCTCAGCGCGCCTCACTACCGGAATCGTCGTGGCGACGGAGGTTCCCCCCTGCTGAGCAGACACGAGAAAGGGAACAAGTAGCGCTGGGGCGAGTTTCAGGAGAATCATGGGGCAACCGGCGAGGCGGCGTTGACAGTGTGAGACTGCATGCATCTGGGAGATACGCCTTCAGACAGCGGCTTGTGTCAAAGGGTTTGGAACTGACTGTTGGACATTCGGCGGATATGCATCATTATGTGGCCCGTCCGGCGCGCCGGTGGGTGGCGCAGCCCGGATTTACTACATTCTGACAGATGTAATGAAGTCTCCTCTTTCGCTTCTGCTGCTCACCCTGACCTCCGCCGGTGTGCTCGGCGCCCAGGTTGCGCCGGGCGCAACGAATCCGCCGTCGGCTGATGGAGTGTCGGTCACTGGTGAGATCGTTGCCGAAGGAACCGGCATCCCGATCCCGTACACGACAGTGCGGCTGCAGCCGCTCGGCCGCGATCGATTCACCGATCGCGCCGGCGCATTCGTGTACTACTCGATCACTCCGGGAGAGTACAAGCTTCAGGTGAGAATGGTCGGCTACATTCCGGTCGACACCGCAGTCGTCGTGAAGAAAGGCTCGCCGCTTTTTCTCACAGTCACGATGAAGCGCATACCGACTGCGCTCGAAGCAGTCGAAGTGAAGGCACCGCCGCGGCTGTGTCTTTTCCCCGACGAGATGGGTTTTGTCGCGGATCCCGAGCTAGCGGTGATTCTCGATGAAGCTCGGAAGAACGCGCAGCGCGAGCAGCTGCTGCGCCGCACTTATCCCTTCGAGTACAAGCTCGCGCAGTCGCACAACACGTACAACGTCGAGATGAAGACCAGCTCGCTTCTTTACGACACGGTGACGTTCAGAAGCGATGACAACTGGCGCTACAGAAAGGGAAGAGTGGTGAGTGATGACCGGAACCGTATCTTCGGCGAAGTGCGCCTGATGAGACTTCCGACAGTCGCTGATCTTGCCGACCGCACGTTTCTTTCGGCGCACTGCTTCAAGTATTCGGGGATCGTCGACGAGGGCGGAAAGCCCGCGCATCGCATCGACTTTGCTCCCGATTCGGCACTCATCAAGCCCGATGTCGAAGGATCGATCTTCCTCGACAGTGCAACGTACCTGATCAAGCGTGCGCAGTTTCGGCTGACGA
>DASWQD010000461.1:0-3567 GCA_036398255.1 Gemmatimonadaceae bacterium
CCGTACATTCGCCGCGGTAAGCGGCTCAGCAATCGACAACGCATTGTCGAAGCTGAGGTCGATCGTGACGGAGTCGCGAACGGTAGCGGCCTGAAGCCGCGCCCCGAGTGAATCATGAATGAACGCGAAAAGATCGACGCTCGCCGCGTCGCGAAGCGTGACGCCGACGGTATCCCACGCTTCGCGGCGGTCGAGTCCGCGATTGGTGTTGTCGTCCGACATTCCGCGGAGAACGTAGTCTCCAGGGGGAATCGCACTCAGCGAGAACGCGCCTGCACTATCCGTTGTCGTGAGGTAGACAAGAGTCGTATCGGCTCGCGGCCACGCCTGCACGAGACCGCCCCGCGCGATGATCCTCGCTTCGGTCCAGTTGAAGAGCGTGCCGCTGATGCGCGATGCTGGCAGCGTCTCCCCCGTCGCGAACATCGTGACCGCCCCCTCGTTGCGCGTGTTGCCGCGCAGATCGCTCAGGCCCGGCAGCATGGTGATCGTGTAAGCGGTGTTTCGTCTCCAGCCACGACGCGGACGAACCGCGATCTCCTCGCGATTCCAGTCGACGCGCGGCTCTCCGCTGCTCGGTGAGATGATGAACAGCGCCTCGAGCGAGGGCGCGCCGGATGGCCTCTCGCTCACGACCTCGTCGAATCGGAAAATCACCGCGCGCGGAGTAGTCCCGAGCTTTCCGCTGTCCGGTGCGATGTTGGTTATCTTCGGCGCCTCCTTGTCCACCGGACCGCCGGGCGGTGCGCCCGGGGACGCGCAGGCTGACGCGGCGAGAAGAGCGCCGGCAAGGAGATGAGGCTTCATGTGCCGCACAATGATCGCACCTTGTCGGCAAGCTGCGCTCGACGTGTAGTCCATTCGGTCTGCTTCGCCCGCTCGGCTTCGACGACATGAGCGGGCGCGCGGTCGGTAAATCCGGTGTTCGACAGCCGCGCGTTCAGCGCAGTGAGCTGGGCGTCCAGTTTCTCCAGCTCGGTCTTCGCTTTGCGGCATTCCTTTTCGATGTCGATGATACCGGCGAGAGGAACGACGATGCGCGCTCCGCTCGAGAGGAGAATGGAGGCTCCGGCTTCCGCTGACACGCTGCCGTTCACGCTGCAGCGCGCAAGCCGGTTGATGAACTCGTTCTCTTCTGCGAATACGGCTTCGTCCCGCGCCGCGTCAGCAGACTGCGAAGCGTCGAGCGAAGCATGAATCCGGTTCCCCGGCGGAATTGCGTAATCGGCACGGAGCTGTCGAATGGCGTTGATCGCTTCACGGACGAGGTCGAACTCCGGCTCGGGCTTGAAAGAGTCATCTTGCCGAGGCCAGGCGGCGCGGGCGATGAAATCGCCGCGGTCATCGTCGGCGATCGGCAGCCTTCGCCACAGCACGTCGGTGATGAACGGCACGATGGGCTGCAGAAGCCGTAACGCCGCGTCGAAGGTGTGCGCGAGAACCGCTCGCGCAACTTCCGCGTCGTCACCTCCTGCTGCCAACCGTCCTTTCGTCGATTCCAGATACCAGTCGGCGAGCTCGTTCCACACAAACCTGCGCGCAGACTCCGTGTATTCGCTGAGTCGAAGTCCCGCTCTCAGCTCGGTGGGAGCCCACACTCCATCGGTGGGACGCGCCGGTCCGAGGGCCGCATCGCATTCCGCGATCGCAGTGTTGAGCGACCCGAGGATCCATCGGTCGGCACGCTTGAGACGCGCAGCGTCGATGTTGCGGAGCGGGGCGACTTCGTCGGTCCCGACGTTGGTCAGGAGAAACCTCCCGATGTTCCACAGCTTCGTGACGAAGTTGCGGCCGGGCGAGAACGATTTCTCCAGGTCATTGGGATCGAGCATGACATCCGCGCCCATCCCGAGACCGGCAATCACCGTATATCGCAGCGCATCGGTGCCGTAGAGCGCGCGCACGTCGAGCGGATCGATCCCGTTGCCGAGCGACTTCGACATCTTGACGTGCTTCATGTCCCTGACTGTTCCATGAAGGTAGACCGTGTGGAACGGCGTTTCCCCCATGAACGCGAAGCCGCCCATGATCATTCGCGCAACCCAGAAGAAGAGAATCTCCGGGGCAGTGACGAGATCGTCGGTCGGATAGAACGCCTCGATGTCTTTCGTGCTCTTGTCCGGCCAGCCGAGTGTGGAGAACGGCCACAGCCACGATGAGAACCACGTGTCGAGCACGTCTTCGTCCTGCCGAACCCGGCCGCCGCACGTCGGGCACGCGGCCGGATCTTCGCGCGCCACCGTGATCTGCGAGCAGATGTCGCAATACCATACGGGAATGCGATGCCCCCACCACAGCTGACGAGAGATGTTCCAGTCGCGAATGTTCTCGAGCCAGTTGATGTAGACCGCTTCCCATCGTTCCGGCAGGATGCGAATGCGACGTTCACGCACGGCCTCGAGCGCGGGCTCCGCGAGCGGCTTCATCCTGACGAACCACTGATCGGAGAGCCGTGGCTCGACGACTGTGTCGCAGCGGTAACAGTGCCTCACGGCATGTGTGTGCGACTCGATTCTGGCGAGCGCACCGAGATGCTTGAGCATCTGCACGATTCGCTCGCGCGCCTCGAACCTGTCGATTCCGATGAGCTCCGGAGGCACCCGCGCTCCCGCGTCGGCACCATTCGCCATGGTGCCTTCGGGCGAGAGCACGACAGGCATCGGAAGATTGTGCCTCGAGCCCATCTCGAAGTCGTTTGCGTCGTGAGCGGGTGTGATCTTCACTGCGCCCGTTCCGAATTCCGGATCCACTCCGATCGAGTCCGCGATGATCGGTATCTCGACGTTCGCAATGGGGAGAGTGACCGTTTTTCCGATGAGCGATCGATATCGGTCGTCATCGGGATGAACGGCGACCGCGACGTCAGCGAGCATTGTCTCGGGACGCGTCGTGGCGATCGTGATGCTTTTCGCGGGATCGTCGGTGAGCGGATAACGGAGGTGATACAGGTTCCCGTTTTCCTCGCTGTGCTCGGCCTCCTCGTCGCTCAGCGAAGTCAGGCAGCGTGAGCACCAGTGAATGACACGGTGCCCGCGATAGATGAGCCCGCGCTCGTGGAGCTGGACGAATGCCTCGCGCACCGCGCGAGAGAGCTCGGGCGAGAGAGTGTAGGCAGTCCGCGTCCAGTCGCACGATGCACCGATCGCGCGAAGCTGCTCGAGAATCGTCCCGCCGGTTTCAGAGACGAAATCCGTCGTGCGTTGAACGAATGCATCCCGTCCGAGGTCGAACCGTGTCTTTCCTTCGGCTGCCAGCTGCTTCTCGATCACATTCTGCGTCGCGATTCCGGCGTGATCGGTGCCGGGAAGCCAGAGCGCCTCGTCGGCGCACATTCGTCTCCACCGTACCAGCACATCCTGCACGGTGTTGTTGAGACCGTGTCCCATGTGCAGAACCGCCGTCACATTGGGCGGCGGCATCACGATGACGAAGGGAGTGTGATCGCCGCCGGCGCGGCGCGAGCGGTGGGGGTCCGCGGTGAAAAGTCCCGCGTCGATCCATTCCTTGTAGAGGCTGGATTCGACTGACGCAGGATCGAATTGAGACGGGAGATCGGTGGGCGCGGTG
>DASWQD010000462.1:0-6388 GCA_036398255.1 Gemmatimonadaceae bacterium
TTCCGGTTGGGTGTGCTCTCGGTCGTCCCGATCGAAAGGCGCTGCCACACAGCGTCGAGCGATTGCGTGAATGATTCGGAAGTGAAATGCGCGCATCCCGATCGCTCCGCCCAGTCGGCGCGTACGTCATCGGGTGTGCGCAGCGACGTCTGCCAGTTGACAGTCGTCCCGCCTCCGATGGAGGCGCCGGCGAAGAGGGAGATCGCGAGATCACGCGTTGCGGTGGCACCGCCATCGAGAAACAGCTCCCGCGTTCCCGGCTCTTCTCGCTGATCGAATTGCTCGCTTTGCCAGTCGCTGCCGGCTTCCAGAACAATTACATCGACGCCCGCAGCAGCGAGCTCGGCGGCGATGACACTTCCGCCGGCGCCCGACCCCACAACGCACGCGTCGCAGTCGAGAACAACGTCCCGCTCGATCGGCGTGAGATTGACCGGCGACGAAATCGCCGGCGGATTCAATGACGGTGTGTAGCCGATTGCCCGCCATACCGGATCGTCCAGGCGTCCTGTGGAAGCAGAGTAATAGTGAAACGTCGCGAGCCGGCGGACCGCCTGAAATGCCGATCGCAAATCCGGGATTCGACTCGACGACAACGCCGCGAGGAACCGCTCGGCGGCGTCGGGGGCAAGGGATGCGAATCGCGCCGGACGGCCGCATTGCAGAGCCATGAAGAACGGCTGGTCCACCATGCGCAGGAACAGCCGGAAGCGCGATTTGTCCCCATCAGTCAATCCAGCGAGTGTCTCCTCGACGCGCCGCGGAACGTCGCGTGCCGAGGCTGCAAGTGAAAAAAACTCGGGGTCATCGCCTGGCAGCGGCTCGAGCGAGGGAACGAACGCGTCGCACAAGGCCGTCAGCACGGCTCGCTCGGAGCTCGAGAGAAACTCGCTCATTGGCACTGAATCTAGGGCGGGTCAATGGGACTTGCGCTCTCTGATGCACCCGGCTCTAGTTTTATTGAATCCATCAGTGCAAATGAAGCCTTCACCGTCGAATACCTGCGCATTCAGCGTGGCAGTGACTTTTATTGCAATTGCATGCGCCGAGAATGCACCGGAGCGCAGCGATACAGTCGCGCCCGCTTCGGAAGCACCAGCGATTCCCGTTCGCGCCGCGTTTCGCATTCCGCAGGAGAGCGAGATAAAGGACAGCGTGACTCTCGCGTCTGTGCGGCGAGGCCGCGCGCTCATCCAGGCGACACGTGACAGCCTTCCGCAGAACGTCGGCGCCTCACTCACCTGCGGGAATTGTCACGTGGGAGGTGGAACAGTGCGCGACGCGATGCCGCTCGTTGGCTCATACGCACGGTTTCCCCAATTCCGAGCGAGAAGCGGAAGAGTCGATGTCCTCGAAGATCGCATCAACGACTGCTTCGAGCGCAGCATGAACGGAAAAGCGCTGGATCGCGCCGGAAAGGACATGCACGACATCGTCTCGTATCTCGCTTTTCTCTCGATTGGAATGCCTGTCGGCATCGATATGGAGGGACAGGGAATTCCCAGGCTGGAGCCGGTACCGGGTGACACCGCCGCAGGCAGGCAGGTGTTCGCATCCACGTGCGCGGTGTGCCACGGCGCGGATGGGGGGGGGACCCTCGCTGCGCCTCCGCTCTGGGGAGAGAAGTCATACAACATCGGCGCGGGAATGGCTCGCGTGAACACGGCAGCCGCATTCATTCACAAGCTCATGCCCCGTGACAAGCCGGGGACACTCACTCCGCAGCAGGCGTTCGACGTTGCGGCGTTTGTAAATTCCCGGCCGCGTCCCGATTTTGCACGAAAGAAATTCGATTGGCCGCGCGGCGGAGCACCACCTGATGTCGCTTATCAAACGCGCGGAGCGCGATAGCACGCCACACTCACGTCATCCACCAAAGGAGCAACAATGGAAAACCCACACGGCACGAGCCGCCGCAACTTCATCGAGCGCATCACGGCTGGAGCGCTGGCAATCGGCGCAGGCTCGGCGTCGTTGCCTTTCGAAGCTTCCGCGGCCGAACCCGCGTCGAAGCCGGATGAAGCCTGGCTTAAGGGCGTCGCGGGAAACCATGCCCAGATCTTCGACATGACGCAGCCGCAGGGAGGATTCGGCCTCGTCAAGGTCAGCAACTATCTCGACACATACAAATCTGCGTACAACCTCGCGCCGCCAAAGGTCGTGGCCATCGTCGGCCTCTGGTCAAACACCACGCCATTCGGATTCAATGACGCGATGTGGGCGAAATACAACTTCTCCACGATGACGAATACGCTCGCGCGCGGCACGAAGACTCCGGTGACTCGGAATCCGTTTGTCGCAACCGCGCCGGGAACGGAAACCATGGGTCTCGAGGCGATCATCGACGTCCCGGCGACCGCCACAATGTCAGCGCTCCAGAAGCGCGGCGCGCGATTCATTCTCTGCAACAATGCATTCAACTTCTGGGTTCGTCGCCTTGCTGCAGAAGCATCGGGTGACACCGCGGCGATTCGCTCCGAGCTCGAGAAGAACATGGTCGCAGGCGTGACGATCGTGCCGGCAATGGTCGTCGCTTTCAACCAGGCACAGCAGGCCGGCGCGAGCTACGTCGTCATTTGACCGCTCCGCATTGTGCGACCGGGTATCTTGTATGAATGGAGCAGCGTGACGTAGAGCTTCCCGAGCTCACAGGCGACGAGCTGCGGCGCTACGGCCGACACCTCGTCCTCGCGGAGGTTGGAACCACCGGCCAGCGGCAGCTGAAGCGCGCACGCGTGCTGCTGGTCGGCGCCGGGGGACTTGGATCCCCGGCGGCGCTCTATCTCTCCGCCGCGGGCGTTGGCACGCTCGGCCTGGTGGACTTCGACGCGGTGGACATCACCAATCTCCAGCGGCAGGTGATCCACGGCACGAAGGACATCGGGAGGACGAAACTGGATTCGGCCTCCGATAGAATTCGCGACCTGAACCCGAATGTGCACGTCGAGTATTTCGATACCGCGCTCGAGTCCGGCAATGCGCTCGAGATCGCGCGCGATTTCGACGTGATCGTCGACGGCACCGACAACTTCCCTACCCGCTACCTGGTCAACGATACCTGCGTTCTGCTCTCGAAGCCCAATGCGTTCGGGAGCGTGCTCAGATTCGAGGGCCAGGCTTCAGTGTTCGCAACGCAAGACGGCCCGTGCTATCGCTGTCTCTTCCGTGAGCCGCCCCCGCCAGGGCTTGTGCCGAGCTGTGCCGAAGCAGGCGTGCTTGGTGTGCTTCCCGGAATTGTCGGAACGATTCAGGCGACAGAAACCATCAAGCTGATCCTCGGCTCAGGCAGCCCGCTCATTGGCAGGCTTCTCCTGATCGACGCGCTCTCGATGCAATTCCGCACTATTCAGCTCAGGCGGGACCCGCAATGCCCAGCCTGCGGCACGCGAGAGCTCAAGGAGCTAATCGACTACGAGGCGTTTTGCGGAGTGAACTCGACGGGCGAGCCGCACGAGCGCATCACGGACATCAGCCCGCGACAGCTCGCCGAGAGAATCCGGCGAGGGGATGACATCCAGCTGATCGACGTGCGCGAACAATGGGAATGGGATATCTCGAGAATCCCCGGAGCCCGGCTTGTTCCGCTCGGCACGCTCGACACCGCCGCGCCGACTCTCGACGCGAGCCGCGAAGTGATCCTGTACTGCAAAGTCGGAGTGAGAAGTCTCCACGCTGCCGAGGAGCTGGCAGATCTTGGGTTTACGAAGCTCGCGAACCTGTCGGGCGGAATAATCCGCTG
Source organism: Gemmatimonadaceae bacterium (assembly GCA_036398255.1). GTDB lineage: Bacteria > Gemmatimonadota > Gemmatimonadetes > Gemmatimonadales > Gemmatimonadaceae > UBA4720. Next base: position 3,740 of record DASWQD010000462.1, read on the forward strand.
GAGCGAAGAGGTAGATCCGACAGTTCTGCGGTACTGAGCTCAGTCCGCGGTGGGAGTATAGAACTCCTGAATGCAGCCGGTGACTATCGTCGCGAGCAAGGCCTCGCGCTCCGACGTCGTGGTGAGGCGCGAAATCTGGGGCGACGAGTAGCAGGCTTCCTTTACGACTACGACGAGCTGCTCCGGGGTCCAGGAGTTCTCGCGTGCAACAGCACACAGCCTGGCGATCGCCCTCCGCGCCTCGGGCGAAAGAGCCCGACGTGAAGTGCATGTTGCCAGGCCGTCCTGAAGACTCTTCAGAATTTCATCTGAAAGCTTTGGATGCACCGGTGTCGTTGCGAGCTGAATCAACCCTGAGTGCCTGCTTCAATGCACGAGCCCCATATATGGGGTCCCATTCATTAAAGCGCAAGCAAATGTTTTTTTCGAGGGCCGAACGGAGAGGACTAGAAGCCCAGCAGCTCCCGCTGTCGCTCGCGAATCCGAGAGTAGCACTCGCACGCCACCCGCTCGAGCCCCGGCCGGTCGGTGATCTTGATTCGGCCACGTCGATGCGCGATCAATCCGCCGCGCTCGAGCGTGCCGACAGCGACCGTGACAGCCGGGCGCCGCACGCCGAGCATCTGCGAGAGAAAGTGCTGAGTGAGCTTGAATTCGTCGCGGCCCGCACGGTCCTGCGACATCAGCAGCCAGCGTGCGCATCGCGCCTCAGTCACGTGGACACGATTGCAGGCGGCTGATTGTGAAGTGACGTCGAACGCAAGCTGGCTGTAGAGAGAGAGCCGGCGCTGCAGCTCGGGCATGTTGCCGAGGACATCCATGAAGGTTTCCGCACTGACACGGCGAGCCTCGCCGGGGATCTGGCAGACGATGCGGACGAACGTCCTCTTTGCGCCCGCGATGAGCGGGAGCGAGCCCATTCCGTCCCGGCCGACAGTCAGCGCTTCAATCCCGTGACTGTTCACGACAGTGATGAGCGAGATGACGGCAGTGTCGGGAAAGTGCACCCACTCGATGATGTCGCCGGGGGCGGCGATCTCTTCCATCGACTCGAGCTTTACTCTCTCGAAGTTCTCTTGGACGATCGCGGCTTCATGTTCCGGAAGATCACGCAACAGGCGGTTGCCGCCGTCGTCGAGAGCGTTTCCGGAATGCCACGTCGCTTCCTCGTATGCCAGTGCGGCGGGCTGCGCCATTGCCACTCTCCGTGGGAGTCGCCGATCCGAAAGGCAACAGGCATGCCCAAACGGATGAAAGGGGCACTAATCGCGGCGAGTTGTTCCGGGAGCATGCGGCGTTAAGCTTGGTTCATGACACGCAGATTCATTCTCGTTGCCCTATCCGCCGCGACGGCCGTGCTCGTGCCGGCAACCTCAACCCGGGCGCAGAACAGCGACTCGGCGGGCACCCCGGCGTCGCGTCACGCCGGATTTCTGCCTCGCCCCGCCTTTCGACCGCTCATTGCCGATCCCAACGAGCCTCAGACAGGCGCGGCACTTCGCTCCGGTGATTTCACCAGGCGGGGATCGATCGATGGAATCGCCAGCTTCGGCGCTTCGCTGCCGATCGTCGGATTCACGCCGGGACGATTCATCATCCAGATCGGCGCCGCTGGTGGAGCGATCGCAAGGTTCGACATGAAGACTCTCGCAAACGACATCGTGAGCGAGGACTACGAAGTTGGAATTCCGGTATGGATCCAGGCGGGAAGAATGGGGGCGCGGTTCCGCATCTACCATCGAAGCTCTCACATCGGCGATGAGTTCGTTCTCAACAATCCGGACTTCACGCGATTCGACCTGACGTATGAAGCGGTGGAATCAATTCTCGCTGCGTCATTCCGGCGTGCCCGCGCGTATCTCGGCGCGGATTACATCTACGACAATGTCACGACCGACATCGACCCGGGCGTGCTTCGCGCCGGAGTGGACATGATCTCCGAATCAGGCTTTGCGACCGGCTCGATGCGCGGGCGATTTGTAGCGGGCATCGATCTCAAGGCTTCGAACGATCTGGAGTGGCGAGTGGGCAAGAGCGCCGTCGCCGGTGTCGAGCTGTCGCGCATCGAGTCGCGCTTTCCATCGATGCGCATACTCGTCGAGCTTTTCAGCGGTCCGTCGGAAGCGGGGCAGTTTTACGGACGAACGGAGCGGTATGTCGGCATTGCTGCTTACGTCAATCCGTGAGAGCGACAGGTGCACAGCGAGCGCACTTGAACAAGCAGTTGATGCGAAATAGCTTGCGTCACCTCCCGGAGAGATGGCCGAGAGGCTGAAGGCACCGGTTTGCTAAACCGGCATACGTGGAAACGCGTATCGAGGGTTCGAATCCCTCTCTCTCCGTTCACGCGGGTCCGCTCACTGGCGGGCCCGCGTTCATTTAGAAGAATACGAATGCCCGATTCACCACGTCGTCCCCGACTGCGCTTCGCTCCTTCACCGACCGGATACCTGCACGTCGGCGGCGCCCGCACAGCGCTTTTCAACTGGCTTTACGCGAAGCACTTCGACGGCGACTTCCTTCTCCGCATCGAGGACACAGACAAGCTTCGCAGCACCGACGAGAGCACGCGGGCAATCTTCGAGGGAATGCAGTGGCTCGGCCTCGACTGGACCGAAGAGGTGGTCTATCAGGGTGCGAACCTCGAGA
>DASWQD010000463.1:0-36641 GCA_036398255.1 Gemmatimonadaceae bacterium
ACCTCACGAGCCAGATCCGAAACATCGCGCTCGTCACGACCGCAGTCGCGAACGGAGACCTTTCACAGAAGATCACCGTCGAGGTGCGCGGCGAGATTCTCGAGCTGAAGAACACCATCAACGCGATGGTGGACTCTCTCCGGGTGTTCGCCGACGAAGTGACGCGAGTCGCTAAGGAAGTGGGAACTGAAGGAAAGCTCGGCGGTCAGGCAGAAGTGCCGAACGCAGCGGGAACGTGGAGAGCGCTCACCGACAACGTGAACGCAATGGCGAACAGCCTCACGATTCAGGTGCGCGCGATCGCCGAGGTGGCGACCGCAGTGACACGCGGAGACCTGACGGGACAGATCACTGTGGAGACTCAGGGAGAGCTCGACGAGCTCAAGAACAACCTGAACCAGATGATCGGGAACCTGAAGGACACCACCGAGAAGAACAACGAGCAGGACTGGCTGAAGACGAACCTCGCGAAGTTCTCGCGGATGATGCAGGGACAGAAGGATCTCGAAGCAGTGTCCCGCCTCATCATGTCGGAGCTCACCCCGCTCGTGTCGGCGAATTACGGCGCCTTCTACATCATGGAGAACGAAGGGACTACGCCGGTTCTCAAGCTGATCGCGAGCTACGCGTACAAGGAGAGGAAGCACGTCGCAAACCGCTTCCATCTCGGTGAGGGACTCGTCGGGCAGGCAGCGCTCGAGAAGAAGCCGATTCTCCTCACGGCCGTTCCGGACGATTACATCCGGATCACGTCAGGCCTTGGTGAAGCAGCACCTCGCAACATTCTCGTGCTCCCGGTGTTGTTCGAGGGCGAAGTCAAAGCCGTAGTCGAGCTTGCTTCATTCCTCCCGTTCAGCCAGATCCACCAGATCTTCCTCGACCAGCTGGCCGAGTCGGTCGGTGTGGTGCTCAACATGATCTCGGCGAACATGCGCACCAGCGAGCTGCTCGAGCAGTCGCAGCAGCTGACGCAGGAATTGCAGAGCCAGTCGCAGGAGCTCAAGCAGCAGCAGGAAGAGCTCAAGAAATCGAACGCCGAGCTCGAGGCGCAGACGAAATCGCTGCGGAGCTCCGAAGAGCTGCTGCGCGACCAGCAGGTGGAGCTGCAGCAGGTCAACGAAGAGCTCGAGGAAAAAGCTTCTCTCCTCGCCGAGCAGAACAGGAAGGTCGAGCAGAAGAACGACGAGGTGGAAGCGGCGCGGCTGGCACTCGAAGACAAGGCGGAGCAGCTGGCGCTTTCATCGAAGTACAAGTCGGAGTTCCTGGCGAACATGTCGCACGAGCTCAGAACTCCGCTCAATAGCCTGCTGATTCTCAGCAAGCTCCTGACCGACAACAAGGATGGAAATCTCTCGCCGAAGCAGATCGAATACGCCAAGACGATTCATTCGTCCGGCTCGGATCTGCTTTCGCTCATCAACGACGTGCTCGACATCGCAAAGGTCGAAGCCGGCAAGATGGAAGTGAACGCGCTCGACATACCCATCGCCGAGCTGAAGGGATCGCTCGAGCGGAGCTTCCGTCCCGTCGCTGAAGAGAAGGGCCTCGAGTTCAAGGTCGAGATCAATCCCGACGTGCCGCAGGCGATCTTCACCGACGGCCAGCGGGTAGAGCAGGTCCTCAAGAACCTCCTGTCGAACGCCTTCAAGTTCACCAGGGAAGGAAGCGTGTCGCTGACAGTGAGGAAGGCGGAGCCGAATCGCCGCTTCATCTCGCCCGCGCTCAATACCGGGACCGTGATTGCGTTCGCAGTATCGGATACGGGAATCGGCATCGCGAACGACAAGCAGCGCCTCATTTTCGAGGCGTTCCAGCAGGCCGACGGAACCACGAGCCGCAAGTTCGGCGGTACGGGACTCGGCCTCTCGATCAGCCGCGAGATAGCGAGACTCCTTGGCGGCGAGATCAGGGTCGAGAGCATACAGGGCAAGGGAAGCACCTTCACGCTCTTCCTTCCCAGCCGCTACAAGGAAGTACGGGACCCTTCACAGCTGGCCCAGAGCGACGCAATCGCGGTGGATACGCCACGTACGCCGCGGATCAGTCCTTCGACCACATGGCGTCCGACGCCATCGCAGGGATTCAAGCCGCAGACTGTGGCAGCCCCCGCCCGTCCCGAGCGGCGCGCGGCGCAGTACGTGGTCGAGGACGATCACGAGCAGATCGATCCAGGCGATCGGACGGTTCTGATCGTGGAGAACGATGCGAACTTCGCGAAGGTCCTGCTCGGAATGGCGCGCGAGAAGGGATTCAAGGGAATCGTCTGCCTCGACGGGGACAGCGGGCTCGCGGCGGCGCACGAATACCGGCCGGACGCGATCACCCTCGACATCGACATGCCGGGGCTCGACGGATGGAAGGTGCTCGAAAGACTCAAGCATCATCCGAGCACGCGGCACATTCCGGTTCACATCATCAGCGGAATCGAGCGCCGTCAGCAGGGCCTCAAGGCCGGAGCAATGGCGTATCTCGCCAAGCCGGTGAGCAAGGATGCGCTCGACGATGCGTTCTCGAAGATTGCGACGTTCATCGACGACATTCCCAAGCACCTGCTGGTGGTGGAGGATGACGAGGCGCAGCGCAATGCGATCGTTGACCTGATTGCGCACGAAGACGTCGAGATAACCGCAGTGGGGTCGGCGGAAAAAGCGATGGAAGAGCTCTCGAGCAGCAAGCACTACGACTGCGTCGTGCTCGACCTCGGCCTTCGCGACATGAGCGGGTTCGACTTCCTCGAAAAGGTGAAGTCCGACCCCAACAAGACGGAGCTGCCGATAATCGTCTACACCGGCAAGCAGCTGTCGCCGGCGGAAGAGACGCGGATCAAGAAGTACGCGGAGACGATCATCGTGAAGGACGTGCGGTCGCCGGAGCGGCTGCTCGATGAGACAGCGCTGTTCCTGCATCGTGTCGAGGCCAAGCTTCCCGAGCAGAAAAGGAAGATGCTCGAGCAGCTCCACGACGCCGACGCCGTAATCGCCGGAAAGAAGGTGCTCGTTGTGGACGACGACGTCCGCAACATTTTCTCGCTCACGAGCGTGCTCGAGGATCACGGCATGAGCGTGAGGTTCGCGGAAAACGGAAAGGATGCGCTTGAGGCGCTGAAGGAGGATCCGGGAGTAGATGCCGTCCTGATGGACGTCATGATGCCGGAAATGGATGGCTACGAGACCACGAGGGCCATCCGTGAGATGCCGGAGTTCAAGTCGCTGCCCATCATTGCGCTGACCGCAAAGGCGATGAAGGGTGATCGTGAGAAATGCATTGCCGCAGGAGCATCGGATTACATCACCAAGCCGGTGGACACCGAGCAGCTCCTGTCGTTGTTGAGAGTGTGGCTTTACAAGTAGATGAGACGCTTCCGTCGGCAGCGGCACTCGAGCGCGGATATGACCCCGAGCTCGAGCGGATAGAGATAGAGCTGCTGCTCGAGGGGATTTACCGGAACTACGGTTTCGATTTCCGCTCATACGCGTACGCCTCGATTCGGCGGCGCCTGTGGAAGCGGATCGAAGCCGAGGGGCTGCGGACGGTCAGCGAGCTGCAGGCGAGGGTGCTCCACGAGCCGCAGCTGATGGAAAAGCTGCTGCTGGATCTCTCGATCAACGTGACCGCGATGTTTCGCGATCCGTCGTTCTACCGGGCATTCCGCCAGCACGTGGTCCCGACGCTAAGGACCTACCCGTTCATACGGTTGTGGCACGCGGGGTGCGCGACGGGAGAGGAAGTCTATTCGATGGCCATCCTCCTCCAGGAAGAAGGGCTGTACGACAGGTCGAGGATCTACGCCACGGACATCAACGAAGTGGTGCTCCAGAGAGCAAAGGAAGGAATTTTTCCGCTGGACCGGATGCAGGAATACACCGAGAACTACATCGCCGCGGGCGGCAAGCGCGCGTTTTCCGATTATTACCTCGCAAAGTACGGCGGGGCGCTCTTCGACGCGTCACTCACGAAGAACGTCGTCTTCTCGCTTCACAACCTCGTCACGGATCATTCGTTCGCCGAGTTCAACGTCATACTCTGCAGGAACGTGCTGATCTATTTCGACAAGAACCTTCAGGCCAAGGTCCACGGGCTGTTCTACGACAGCCTTGCGATGTTCGGCGTGCTTGTACTTGGCAGCAAGGAGTCGATGCGCTTCTCACCGCACGAGGAGATGTACGAGCAGCTGAATGGACCTGAGAAAATTTTCCGGAAGGCACGTTGAGCGAGATAGGCCTTGTCGTCGTCGGCTCGTCGTGGGGCGGGCTCAATGCGTTGAGCAGGCTTTTCGCGGCCATGCCCGAGGAGTTCGGCGTGCCGATAGTCGTCGTTCAGCACCGGAGCCGTCACGCCGACAACCTTCTTGCTTCATTATTACAGGACGTGACGCCGCTGCGGGTCGTCGATGTGGAGGACAAGGAGCCACTCGAAGCGCACAGCGTGTACGTCGCGCCGGCGAACTATCATCTCCTCGTGGAGAAGGGGCACCTCTCGCTTACGACCGATCCTTTAGTGCGGTTCAGCAGGCCTTCGATCGACGTCACGTTCACCTCGGCCGGCGACGCCTATCGTTCCGCGACGGTCGGTGTGGTGCTGACGGGCGCCAACGATGACGGTTCTCGCGGGCTGCGCTACATCGTGGACCGCGGAGGCCGTGCGATCGTCCAGGATCCCGCAACGGCCGAGAGCATCACCATGCCGGCCGCGGCGGTGAAGGCCGTTCCCGAAGCGGAGGTGCTGAAGCTCGAGGATATCGCGCCGAAGCTCGTCGCGATCGCCAGCTCCACCGTGTCACGCGCTCAACAGAAGGCGGGATGATGGAAGACCGCCGCGTGAAGCTGCTGCTAGTGGACGACCGGCCAGAGAACCTGCTCGCGCTTCAGGCGATCCTCGAGCCGCTCGGCCAGACGCTCGTGCTGGCGCATTCCGGTGAGGAAGCGCTCAAGTGCGTGCTTCAGCATGAATTCGCCTGCATCCTGCTCGACGTGCAGATGCCGGAGATGAACGGCTTCGATGCCGCGCAGATCATCAAGTCGCGCGAGCGGTCGCGCTACATCCCGATCATTTTCCTGAGCGCCATCAACAAGGAAGACTCCTACGTCTTCAAGGGATACTCGATGGGCGCGGTGGATTACGTGTTCAAGCCGTTCAATCCCGACGTGCTCAGGTCGAAGGTTGCCGTGTTCGTGGACCTGTATCTGAAGCAGCAGCAGATCATCGAACAGGCGGAGATGCTCGCCGACAGCCAGCGGCGGGAGCTGGAGCTCGAGCACCGCGCGGAGCTTCTCGAGTCCGAAGCGAAATCGGCAGCGCAGCTGGCGGAGCTGAACAAGCAGCTGCATCAGAGGCAGGAGGAGCTCGAACAGGCGATGGGAGTGCGCAATCGCTTCTACGCATCGATGAGTCACGAGCTCCGCACTCCGATCAACGCAGTGATCGGGTACAGCACGCTCATGATCGACAACATCTACGGGCCGCTCAACGAGAAGCAGCGCGAGGGGCTGCAGCGAACGCTGCGGGCGGCGCGGCATCTTCTCGAGCTGGTGAACGATGTGCTCGACCTGTCGAAGATCGAGGCAGGAAAGATCGAGCTTTCGATGCAGCCGGTGAACATCGCTACACTGATCGAGGACCTTTTCGTGACCGTGCGTCCGCTCGCCGACGAGCACGGTACGAAGCTCACGTTCGAGCATCCCGAGGCCCCACTCACGGTCATCACCGATCCGCGGCGCGTGAGGCAGATCCTTCTCAACCTGCTTTCCAACGCGATCAAGTTCGGGCTGCAGAAGCCGATTACAGTGACGTGCTCGCGGAGCGACAGCGGGTGGATCTCGATTTCCGTCATCGACAACGGCGAGGGGATCGCGGAGGAGGATCAGCCGCGCATTTTCGAGGAGTTCGTGCAGGTGTCGCCGACGCAGCAGCTGGGAACCGGGCTGGGTCTTCCGATTTCGAAGCGCCTGGCCACGCTCCTCGACGGATCCCTCGAGGTGAAGTCGGAGCCTGGGCAAGGAAGCACCTTCACGCTGCGACTCCCCCCGGAAGGGACTCCGCGGAGTCTGGATTCAACAGTCTACTCGGATGAAACCGGGGTAGAAAAACCCGCTGAGAAAGGCCCAAGAAAAGACGCTGGCGCGGAGCCCATGCCAGGGGTCCGAGTGGCATAGACCCTGCCCTTCCAATGTGTCTGGTCGCGCGGTGCGGCCGTCATTCGGGAGGAATAAATGAGAAAGTTCAGAATGTTTTTGATCGTCCCAGCGGCCATTCTGGCAGCCGCTTGCGGCGGTGACGATAGCAACAAGAAGGTCGATGACGCGCTGAATGCGGACCTCACCCTGGCAGCACAGGCGCGCCCGTACATGGCGATGGACAGCATCTCGGCGATGGAGCGCGCGTATGCGGCCCAGGGCCTGGCCCCGATGGGTTATGCGCCTGTTGGATACGCCCCGGTGCAGCAGCCAGTGCGTGAGCGGGTTGTGTACCGCGATCGGCCGGTTTATCGCAGCACACGCTCGGCTTCCTCGGGGACAACTGCCCGCAGGACGACCACGCGCGTAAAGCACACCAAGCGTGATGCGGCCATTGGAGCCGCCGCTGGTGCGGCCATTGGCGCGGTGACGAGCCGTGACAAGCTCAAGGGCGCGGTTATCGGCGGTGTCGCCGGCGCAGTCCTGGGCGGTGTGATCGGCAACAACGTCGACATCACCAGGCGGTAAACGCCACGAAGTGGAACCAGAAAAGCCCCCGTGCTCAGGCGCGGGGGTTTTTCTTTTCCGGTCAATCTGGCAGCTTCGTTATTATCACAAATATTCTTGCCGGCCGAAGTGACTGAAGGGGGCTGTCCAGTTGTCTCCCCAATGCGTCCTGATAGTGAGACACATCCGTTAAACCGAAAGGCTTGTGTGCATGCCGCGCAGGTCGTAGGATGGGGCAATCGTGATCGATCCAAACCTCCGTTTGCGCGCACTCTGCGTCGGACGGCACCCGTTCCTGTCCGACCACTTTGCGAGATTTTTCGCGAGCCTCGGAATCGAAACGGAGCATGCTGTCGGCCTCGACGCCGCGCTTGCCGCTTCCCGCGCGTTTGCGCCCGAAGTGATCATCTGCGAGTACGAAGTTCTTGCGACACTGCCGCTCGAGGCGTGGGAAAGGGACGAGCTGTTGTGCCGCATGCCCGTGATCGCAGTCAGCCTGACTCGCCGCCCCAATGAGGCTCACGTCCTCGACGTGAACGGCATCAGCGGATTTCTCTATCTCCCCACGCTGAACCGCGACTCGGCCCTGCGAATTCTCTCGGCAGCTGCGGCCGCGACGCGCAATCGCTACATCCCTGCGCCTGTCGCATCATCCATGATTAGAGAGACCGAGCCGGCCCTCTAGGAAGGTTCATACGTCTGCGTATTCGGCGTTAAATTAGGGTCATTATGCCGAGCGAGCCGATCACCAGCGTCTTCAACGATGGCTACATCGCTGAAGCGTACGAGTCGTATCGCCGCGATCCATCGTCGGTAGACGAGTCGTGGCGCCAGTTCTTCCGCTTTGCCGAGGGTATCTCGGGAGTCACGAGCGCGGCCCCTGCCGCCCCCGGCGCAGCCGACCCCGAGCTGCTCCGCAAGGTCGCCGGTGCTGCCTCACTGGTGGATTCGATTCGCGCATACGGCCACCTCGCGGCCGACACAGATCCGCTCGGCAACCGCCCGCCTGGAACTCCCGAGCTTACGGCGGAATTCCATGGGCTTTCGGAATCCGATCTCGAGGCGATTCCCGGCGCCGCGCTTCGGTCGAGCGAGCCGACGGCAGCCGACGTTGTAAGACGCCTCCGCTCACTCTATTCGACGAGAGTCGGATTCGAGTTCGATCACCTCGGTGACGCATCGGAGCGCGAATGGCTGCGCGATCAGATCGAAAACGGCCGCGTGCAGGAGCCGCTCACTGCCGATGAGAAAAAGGCAGTCCTTCGCCGCCTGACTGAGGTGGACGGTCTCGAGCGTTTTCTGGGCCGGGTGTATCAGGGCTACAAGAGATTCTCGATCGAGGGGACCGACATGATGGTCCCGATGCTCGACTCCGCTATCGAGTCGGCCGCGAAGGCCGGCGCGAAGGAAGTGTGCATCGCGATGGCGCATCGAGGGCGCATCAACGTTCTCGCGCACATTCTCGAGAAGCCGTACAAGACGATATTCGGCGAGTTCGAAGGAAGGCATGCCGCGACGAACGCCGAGAGCGAGACGGGCGACGTGAAGTATCATCTTGGCTTCACGACCGCGCGAAAGGTCGGCGATCAGGACGTGACGGTTTCTCTCGTGCCGAATCCAAGCCATCTCGAATTCGCCAACCCGGTGCTTCAGGGTGTAGCGCGCGCACGCCAGACGCTCATCGCTGGAGACGGCGCTCGCGACGAGTCGTCGGTAGTTCCCGTCGTCATCCATGGAGATGCGGCCTTCCCCGGTGAAGGAGTCGTCGCCGAGACGTTCAACATGTCGCGCCTGCGCGGATATCGCGTCGGCGGAACGCTGCACATCATCGCGAACAACCAGGTTGGATTCACCACCGATCCGGGCGACGGACGCTCGACGCATTACTCGAGTGACCTCGCAAAGGGGTTCGAGGTGCCGATCGTTCACGTGAACGCGGAAGACGCCAACACGTGCATCAGAGTGATGCAGCTCGGCGTCGAGTACCGCGCGAAGTTCGGGAAGGACTTCCTCGTCGACCTCATCGGCTATCGCCGACACGGACACAACGAGACTGACGAGCCGGCGTTCACGCAGCCGAACATGTACACGCAGATCAGGCTGCATCCGTCGCCTCGCGAAGTGTGGGGGCAGCGTCTTGTAGATGAAGGCGTAGTCTCCGCCGAAGACGTGAAGGCGATAGATGCTGAAGTCGCCGCAAACTTCGAGAGGATCCAGAGCGGCGCATCGGCAATCGACGGAGAGAAGAACGAGCCCGGCGAAAAGATCCAGGCGAAGGGACAGTCGTCAGGGGAGCCCGGCGAGCCGCCTCGCGCGGAGCGGCTCATCGCACTCAACGAGCAGCTGCTCGTATGGCCCGAGAGCCACAAGCCGAGCGGCAAGCTCGTGAAGACATTGCGCCGTCGCCGCGATGCGATTGGCGAGGCCGGCGGAATCGACTGGGGTCATGCGGAGGCGCTCGCATTCGCGTCGCTTCTGACCGATGGATGTACGGTTCGAATCACCGGGCAGGATGTAGAGCGCGGAACGTTCTCGCACAGGCAGGCTGTTCTGCATGATGCCGAGACGGGCGAGACCTACACGCCGCTTCAGCATCTGCCGGACGCGAAGGGAAAATTCGAGATCTACAACAGCCCGCTGTCGGAGACCGCGGTCCTGGGATTCGAGTACGGATTCAGCACCGCGACGCGCGACGCGCTCGTCCTGTGGGAGGCGCAGTTCGGGGACTTCGTGAACGTTGCGCAGCCGATCATCGACCAGTTCATCGTTTCCGATCGCGCGAAGTGGGGACAGAGTTCCTCGCTCGTCCTGCTCCTTCCGCATGGGTATGAAGGCCAGGGTCCCGAGCATTCGAGCGCGCGGCTCGAGCGTTTCCTCCAGTCGTGCGCCGAGAACAACATGTATGTCGCGTATCCGTCGACGCCGGCGCAGTACTATCACGTGCTGCGCAGGCAAACGCAGGAGAAGCGTCGTCGCCCGCTCGTGCTGATGCAGCCGAAGAGCCTGCTGCGCCTGCCGGAAGCGGCGTCGCGTCTCAGCGATCTGACCGACTCGACATTCAGGGCGGTGATCGACGATGCGGCCGTTGCGGAGAATCGCAGCCAGATAAAGCGGCTCGTGTTCTGCACCGGCAAGATCTATTACGACCTGATGGCGAAGCGCACGCCGGACGTTGCGCTCGTTCGCGTGGAGCAGCTGTATCCGTGGCCTCATGATGAAGTCGCGCGAATCGTGGACCTCTATCCCGCGGCGCAGGAAGTGGTGTGGGCGCAGGAAGAGCCGAAGAACATGGGTGCATGGACGTACGTGTCGCCGCGACTCCGTGTATCGACAGGCAATGCGATGATCGTGCGCTACATCGGGCGGCCGGAGCGTGCAAGTCCTGCCGAAGGCTACCAGTCGGCGCACAAGTCGGAGCAGGAGCGGATTGTCACCGAGGTTCTCGCTCCGTTGGACCAGCCGGCGGGCACCAAGCGACGAACGCCGGTCACGAGTCAGTAGCCGGACGGTTCACACAAACCAGGCAGGTATGAAGCGAGTCGTTCTTGCTCTTGCAGCAGCGATGACGTTTGCGGCGCCGCTCACTCTGCATTCACAGAGTGGCGGCGCTGTTTCGTCACGCGACAGCACACGGCGCGTGCTGATGGTGGGCGCGCATCCTGACGATGAAGACACGCAGCTCATCGCCTGGCTGCAGCGCGGCGGATACGCCGAAGCTGCCTACCTTGCGGTCACACGCGGTGACGGCGGCCAGAACCTGATCGGCAACGAACTCGGCGAGCCCCTCGGAGTCATTCGCACGCAGGAGCTGCTCGCTGCGCGCAGAGTCGATGGCGCGCATCAATACTTCACGCGCGCGTACGATTTTGGTTTCTCGAAGAGCGCGGAAGAAACGTACAGGCACTGGCCGAAGGATTCGCTTCTCAACGATTTCGTGAGAGTCGTGCGTGGATTCAGGCCGCACGTGATCATTGCAATCTTCTCCGGCACGCCGCGCGACGGACACGGCCAGCATCAGGTGTCCGCGCTGCTTGCGAAGGAAGTGTACGAGGTATCAGGCGACGTTCAGCGGTTTCCGGAGGCCACATTCGGGCCTGCCTGGACCGTGTCGAAATTCTATCGCGACCGATGGTTCGAGACAGGAGCACCGACGCTCAAGATCAACGTCGGTGAATACAATCCGCAGCTCGGGAAGTCATACGCCGAGATTGCGGGAGAAAGCAGATCGCAGCACAAGTCGCAGGGCTTCGGAGCGCTCCAGCCCAAGGGCGTTGTATTCGCGGAATTGAAGCGGGAGTCGACACGAGTCAATGCGAACACTCCGCCCGAGCAGGAAAAAACTCTCTTCGACGGAATCGATGTGAAGCCGGCTTCCCGTTCCGCCGAGCGGGAGGAGCTGATGCGTGATGTTGCGCTCGAGGCGATTTCCGACCGGCGATATGTGGCGGTCGGTGACAGCGCACGGGTGACGGCCACGGTTTACAACCGGAGTCGCAGGCAGGTCGTGCTGACGGCTGGCGCCGGTGACGTCACGCTCGCTCCCGACAGTGCGTACAAGTGGACGTTCTTCGTCCGCGGTGACCGTGTGACGCAGCCGTGGTGGCTCGAAGTGCCGCGGCAGGGTGCAATGTTCGCTCCGCCGATCGACGGCAGGGCGGAGGATGAACGGCAGAAGGAGAACTGGGCCAGGGTCGTCGTTCGATCCGCCGGATCATCTCGAGCCGTAACGATTCGCAATCCGATCGTGTACCGGTATGTGGATCTGGTGAGAGGAGAGATACAGCGCCCACTCACGGTTGCTCCCGCGATCAGCATCGGACTCGACAACGCTACTGAGCTGGCGCGCGCGAACACATCGATCGAGCGGTTCTACAACGTGACTCTCAGATCGGCTCTCACGAGGCGTGTACAGGCCGTGGTTTCACTCGTGCTACCGGCAGGCTTCACCGCGGATTCAGCGTCGAAGACCGTCACGCTCGATTCAGCGGCGACGAGAACCGTCACGTTTCGCGTGAAGGGAAAGCTCATCGCAGGCGTGCACGAGCTGGCGGCGCGTGTATCTGCGGAAGGCCAGACCCATCGCACGGGTTACGTTCCCATCGAATACGATCACATCACGCCGGACAGGCTATATCGTCCAGCCGAGGTGTCGATTCATGCGGTCGACGTCGCCATTCCGTCGAATCTGCGAGTGGCATACGTGCAGGGCGTGGGCGACAATGTCGAGCCTGCGCTCGAGCAGCTGGGGATTCCCGTGGCGATCCTTCAGCCCCGGTCGATACCGGCTGTGGACTTGTCGAAGTTCACGACCGTCGTCGTAGGGCCGCGCGCGTATCAGGTGAGCCGGGAGCTGGTGGACAACAATTCGCATCTGTTGAACTTTGCGCAGCGCGGAGGCACTCTGGTGGTGCAGTACGGTCAATACGAGATGACGAGGCCGGGAATGATGCCCTACTCGATCTCGATTGCGAGGCCGCACGACCGGGTCACCGAGGAGACTGCCCCGGTCAGGATCATCGACGCATCGTCTTCCGCGTTACGAACACCCAACGTCATCACCAATGCCGATTTCGATGGCTGGATACAGGAGCGGTCGCTCTACATGCCTCGCACTTTCGACGAGAGGTACAGTGCGGTTCTCGCGCTCAACGATCCCGGGGAGCAGGCGAACAGGGGCGCCATCATGATCGCACCGTACGGGCGCGGGCTTTACGTGTATACGACGCTCGCGTTCTTCAGGCAGCTGCCGGCCGGCGTGAGCGGAGCAACGAGACTCTTCGTGAATCTCATCTCGATGAAGAACGCGCAGGGGGCGGCTCGCGCCGCGAGCGACCGATGATGCGCCGCGCTCTGCTCGCTCTCGCTGCGTTTGCAGCAGTGGCCTGCTCGAGTGACAAGCGAACGGTGCTCACGGTTTATTCACCGCACGGTCCTGACCTGCTCAAGTATTTCGAGGAAGGGTTCGAGAAAGCGCATCCCGACATCGACGTCCAGTGGGTGGACATGGGCTCGCAGGAAGTGCTCGAGCGCATTCGCGCGGAAGCAGCCAATCCGCAGGCCGACGTGTGGTTTGGCGCCCCCGCCGAAGCGTTCGACAGGGCGGCGAAGGAGAATCTCCTCGAGCCGTACATCCCGACCTGGTCCAATGCAATACCGGTGGGAGGGCGTGACGAGCAGGATCGATGGTACGGCACGTATCTCACACCGGAAGTCATCGGCTACAACACTGAAGCAGTCACTCGCGAGGAAGCGCCGAAGGACTGGGACGATGTGCTCGACCCCAAGTGGAAAGGGAAGATTCTCATTCGTGATCCCATCGCGTCGGGAACGATGCGCGCGATCTTTGGCGCGATAATGGCCCGCTCGGTCGCGCAAACGGGATCGCCGGAAGCAGGTTACGAGTGGCTGAGAAAACTCGACGCGAATACGCGGGAATACACTCTCAACCCGACGATTCTCTACCAGAAGATCGGGCGGCAGGAGGGAGTGATCACGCTCTGGGACATGCCGGACATCGCCACGCTCAAGCAGCGGTTCAACATCCCGGTGGACTACGTGATTCCGTCGAGCGGAACGCCGCTGCTCGTGGACGGCATCGCGCTCGTCAAAGGCACGAAGCATCCGGCCGAGGGGAAGCTGTACTACGAGTTCGTGTCGACTCCCGAGGCGTTGAAGGCATCAGCGGAGAGATTCCTCCGAATTCCCGCGCGCACTGACATTCCGCAGAGCGATCTTCCGAAATGGATCCAGGAAGCGAACGCGAAGATCAAGCCGATGGCCGTCGACCGGAAGGTCATGGCCGAGCATCTCAATGAGTGGATGAAGTACTGGGACGCGAACATCAGGAACAGCGGGCGCAATAAGTGAGCGGCGGCTCGCTCGCCCTCGAGCGGATCTCCCGCCGCTTTGGCGAGCACCTGGCTGTAGACGACATATCAATCGAAGTACCAGCGGGGGAGCTGCTTGCCCTGATCGGCGCTTCCGGATCGGGAAAGACCACAACTCTCAGGATTGCCGCGGGATACGAGACTCCCGACAGCGGCCGCGTGCTGCTCGACGGACGCGACATCACCGCGCTGCCGCCGCAGAAGCGCGGTTTCGGAATGGTATTCCAGCATTACGCGCTCTTTCCGCACATGTCCGTTGGAGAGAACGTAGCGTTCGGGCTGGAAGCACGAGGGACAGAGAAGAAGCTGAGGCGGGAGAAGGCGCAGAGTGCGCTCGCAGCCGTTGGACTGGAGAATGCGACAGGTCGTACAATCCAGTCGTTATCGGGAGGCGAGCAGCAGCGCGTGGCGCTTGCGCGCGCGCTCGTAATCGAGCCAAAAGTTCTCTTGATGGACGAGCCGCTCTCCAATCTCGATCCCACCTTGCGGCAGTCGACGCGGGATGAGCTGCGCGCGATGCTGCACCGCGTGGGGGTTCCGGCGCTGTTCGTGACGCACGATCAGGAGGATGCGTTCGCGATTGCCGACCGGATTGCGCTGATACGAAAGGGAAAGCTGCTGCAGGTAGGAACGCCGGAGGACCTCTACGATCGTCCGGCATCGCTTCAGGTTGCGAAGTTCATCGGCCGTGCGACAATCGTTCCGGCCGAGGACCTGGGGGAGCGCGCTGCGGTAACGGTTGCCGGAATTCGCCGCGAGTTCCCCGTAACACGACCTGATGGGGCAATGAAGGCACCGCTCGTGGTGCTGAGGCCCGACGCTCTCGAGATATCGGGCGATGATTCATCCGCCTGGAGAGGGCAGGTTGTGAACCGCCGGTTCACCGGCGGAAGCGCGGTATACCGGGTGCGCACGTCGGATGGTGTCGAGCTCGAGGTGGCGTCATCCGACATGGGTCTGCGCGAGGGAGACACGACCGGTGTGATCGTCGTGAGGGAGCCCGTGCCGCTCGTGAGCGGCGAATGAGCATGAACGACGGGCGGCGCACCTGGACAATTGCGCTGCCGGTGCTTGCACTTCTTCTGTGGAGTGTCGTCTACCCGAACGTCGCCGTCATCGCCGGCAGTTTCGAGAACGGACTTGGCCACTGGCGTGAGTTCATGGCGAGCCCGGCGGATCGTGAGGCGCTCACGACGAGCATCGTGATCTCGATTGCATCGGTAATTGCGTCCGTCATCATCGGTGTACCTCTCGCATTTCTGCTGAGCCGCTTCGAGTTTCCCGGCCGCCGCATTCTCAAGGCCGTTGCGACTCTGCCGGCAGCGTTGCCTCCGCTTGTCGGCGTGATCGCATTTCTATTTCTCTACGGCGAGAGCGGACTGGTGACACGCGCCATCCAGCGGCTTTTCGGCATGACGGAAGCGCCGTGGAGACTCACCGGCGTGTGGGCGATCATCTTCGTTCATGCGTACACGATGTACGTGTACGTATTCCTGTTCGTTTCCGCCGGTCTCGACCGATTCGATACGACACTGGATGAGGCGGCATCCGGACTGGGCGCATCATCGTGGCAGCGGCTGCGCCACGTTACGCTTCCGCTGCTCACTCCGGCGCTGGCCGGATCGATGCTGCTCGTGTTCATGACTTCACTCGGCTCGTTTTCGGCGCCGTACGTGTTCGGTGGAGGAATACGTGTGCTGTCGACGCAGATTGTATCGTCGAAGCTGAACGGATCTCTGGGCCTCGCCTACGTGGAAACGACGGTCCTCGCATTGAGCGCAGTCGCCGGCCTGCTGCTGTTCCGCTGGCTCGAGGGAAAGCGGAAGTACACGTCCTCAGGGAAAGGAACTGCAACGAGGCGGGCGATAAAATCGCGGCGTGCGCAGTGGATCGCGGCGATTCTCGCCATCGCGGCAGTCGTAATCCTGATCATGCCGCATCTAATGGTCGTCCTGGTTTCGTTCGCTGTGGACGGCCTGTGGACGACGCAGGTATTGCCGCCTGCCTACACGCTCGAGAACTATCGGAGGCTCTTCACCGAGTCGCAGCTCTGGAAGCCGATCATGAACAGCATCTGGATGTCGCTCGCGGCGACTGGCGCGAACGTGATTGTCTGCTTCGTTGCCGCGTACCTCATAGTGATGCGGAAATTTGCGGGGCGCCGGCTTCTCGAGATTCTCACGGCGCTGCCGTGGGCCATTCCCGCAACAGCCATCGCGCTCGGCCTCGCCGCGACGTTCAACCAGAACGACCTGTCGAGTGCGCGGATTCTGCTCGTCGGAACGTTCTGGATTCTTCCGCTCGCGTACTTCGTTCGGAACATTCCTCTCGTGTCGACTGCAGTCGAAAGCTCGCTGCGCCAGATGGACGCGTCACTCGAGGACGCTGCGCGCGGGCTCGGCGCATCATGGTGGCTGACGATGCGGCGCGTGATACTTCCCGCCGCACGTCCCGGGCTGATCGCGGGCGCGCTTCTCGCGGGAGTTACGGCGATTGGTGAATTCGTCGCGAGCGTGGTGCTTTACACTCACGCCAATCGCCCGATATCGCTCGAGATACTGGCGCAGCTTCGCGCATTTGCCTTTGGAACTGCGGCAGCGTACAGCGTGCTCCTCATTCTTCTCGTGCTCGGCATGACGCTCACGGCGAGAAGCCTCGAGGAGCGGATGGCGTAAGTGGTGGGTCGGCCGCACGTCGTGATCATCGGCGGAGGATTCGCCGGCTTGAGTGCAGCGAAAGCGCTCAAGAGCGCGAACGCCGACGTGACCGTCATCGATCGCACCAATCATCATCTCTTTCAGCCGCTGCTGTATCAGGTGGCGACGGCATCGCTCTCGCCGGGCGACATATCGGCGCCGATCAGGCACGTCCTCAGAAAGCAGAAGAACACCAGTGTGCTGCTCGCAGAAGTGACCGACATAGATGTCGAGCGGAAAGTCGTGCACATCGACATCCCCGACCGCGAAGTTCAATACGACTATCTCATCGTCGCCACGGGTTCGCACCACGCGTACTTCGGCCACGAGGAGTGGGAGCCGCTCGCTCCCGGGCTCAAGGCCATCGAGGATGGATCCGAGGTTCGCCGGAGATTTCTCCTTGCGTTCGAGAGGGCGGAGAAGACAACCGATCCTGTCGAGCGCGATGAGTATCTGACGTTCGTCATTGTCGGCGCGGGGCCAACAGGGGCCGAGCTTTCGGGGGCGCTGCCGACGATTGCGCGAAAGGCTCTGTACCCCGACTTCAGGAACATCGACACCCGCACAACGCGCGTGATTCTCCTGGAGGGCGGTCCGCGGATTCTGCCTTCATTTCCTGAAGATCTTGCAGAAAAGGCGAGACAGGCACTCGTGGATCTGGGAGTCGAAGTTCGCACCAGCTCGGTAGTGACGCGGATCGAGCCAGGTGCCGTTTACGTCGGCGACGAGCGCATCGCTACGCGAACTGTTTTCTGGGCAGCTGGAAACGAGGCGTCGGCACTCGGAAGGAAACTTGGCGCACCAGTCGACTGGGTTGGCCGCGTTCTCGTCAATCCGGATCTCTCTATTCCGGATCATCCGGAGGTGTTCGTTGCGGGCGATCTCGCATCGGTGACGCGGAGCGACGGGCGTCCGGTACCGGGAGTGTGCCCCGCTGCCAACCAGGAAGGAACAACCGCCGCGAAAAATATTCGACGGCTCATCGGACATTTGCCGACCAAGCCGTTTCGCTACTTCAACAAGGGCGACCTCGCCGTGCTCGGACGGTCGAGCGCCATCGCCGACTTCGGCCGCGTTCGCTTCAGCGGCCGCCTCGCGTGGCTGCTATGGCTGTTCGTTCACATCATGTATCTCGTCGGCTTCAGGAATCGAGTAAGCGTGTTCATCGAGTGGGCCTACAGTTTCCTGACGTACCAGCGAGGTGTGAGGCTGATCACCGCGACGGAGCGAATCCCTCTGCGGCAGTGAACTGGAACTACGAAAAAGCCTCCTCACAGGTGACACAGATAAAGGCGCGGATGACACAACCAACAACGGAAGGACGGTTATTTGTTTGTTTTTGACTACGCAACTACGGTTTTCCGTCGTTTAACAAAGAAAGCGTTTCCGTAGTATCCGTGTCATCTGTGAGGAGCTTTTCCGTAGTTCCGTAGTCTCACGTCGTCATCACGCGACGACCTCTCCCGGCACTTCCTGCGGTGGCGCCCCGGCGCGCCGTCCATCATCGATCCCGAAGTCGAGGAAAAGCGAAAACAGCACCAGCCCGGCAGAGGTGAGAAACGGAATCGCGCGGCCGAACTGATCGTAGGAGAATCCCGCCCACAGAGGAATGATCAGCCGGGACAAGCCCCCGTATGTCTGCTGCACGCCCATGTAGAGTCCGCGCTCGCTGCTCGATATGACTCGCGAAAGCAGCGAGGTGACACAGGGGAAAGTGAATGCCGTACCGAGCGGAACAAGCGCGACCACCAGCGCAAGCAGTACGTAGTTGTGAACGAACGGGTATGAGGCGAGACCGGTGGCGAGCATCACCAGACCGATCCGCGACAATTTCGCCTCACCGAATTTGTCGACCGCTCGTCCGAGCACGGCGATGCGCGTCACTACGGAAATCAGCCCGATGTAGGTGAAGAAGATCCACACGTTCTTCTCACCAACTCCAAATTGATCGGCGAGGAACAGCGGAAGAATCGCAGTCACCGCGGAAAACGCACCCATCGTGATCGCGTAGATCCAGATCAGGCGGGGGCCGGCCTCCTTGGCGTGCGTTATTACACGAGCGATAGCGGCACGTGATGCACCGCGTATTCGCTTTGCTGTTCGCGCGTCCTCCATGTCGCGCGATTCCTGGAGGTACTTCCAGGCGAAGACCATGTTGACAAGACAGAGCGCCGCTGCAACTACGCCAGGCCCGCTGCGTCCAAAGACCAACGCCGCGGATCCGAGAGGCGGTCCGAGCGCAACGCCGAGGTTGGTCGCAGCAGAAAGCCAGCCGAGCGCCTTCGCTCTGTTCTTTGGTTCGGTAGAGTCAGCGACGTATGCCTGAATCACACTGACCGTTCCGCCGCCTGCACCCTGAACGATTCGCGAGATGACGAGCAGCCAGATCGATTCGGCATATGCGAATACGACATAAGCAACCGCTGCCGCAGCGAGCCCGACGAGAAGTGCCGGTCTCCGTCCGTACTTGTCTGAAAACCTGCCCCACAACGGAGCGCTCAACAGCTGCGCCGCAGTGAATGAGACCACGAGCACCGTCACCATCAGCGACCCCGCTCCCAGATCGCGCGCGTAATACGGCATGAGGGGCAGGATCATCAGCAGCCCCACCATGTCGACGAATGCGGTGACGATGAGAACGAGCAGCTTCTTGAACATCAGCTACTCCGCTTTCTTGCCCAACGCGGCCGGCGGAACTGCCCGGCCCACGACCCCCGCAAGAGCGATGATGGTGAGCGCGTAGGGGATCATCTCGATGAACTGCGACGGGATGAGCTGATTTCCCTGAAGCTGAATCTGAAGAGTCTCCGCGGCGGCGAAGAAGAGACACGCGAGCGCCGCGCGCACCGGATCCCAGCGACCGAAGATCACCGCTGCGACAGCGATGAACCCGCGTCCAGCCGTCATCTGATCCGTGAACTGATGCTGGTCCAGCGCGAGGAAAACGCCGCCCAGGGCGGCGAGAATTCCGGAGATCGCGACTGCACCATACTGAATTGCGGATGCCTTGATGCCAAGACTCTCGGCAGCGGCCGGGTGCTCTCCAACCGCACGGACGCGAAGACCGAATGGCGTTCGGTAGATGAGGAATGCGAGGACAGGTGCGACGAACAATCCCGTCCAGAGGAGCGGATTGTCGAACCCGTGCGCCGCAACGTTTCCGCCGAAACCGTCGATCCTCGGCGAATTCGACGAGCTGTCGAACGCGAGCTTGAGAAAGAATCGCGTCACTCCGATCGCGAGCAGGTTTATCGCGATTCCCGTTACCACCTGATCTGCCTTGTATCGAATCGATGCTACCGCGTGAATCAGCCCGAAAACCAATCCACCGAGCATGCCGCACAGCAATCCGATCCACGCGCTTCCGGTGTAATGCGCCCCGAGTGTCGCCGAGAATGCGCCGGTCAGCATGTAGCCTTCGAGCGAGAGGCTGATGATGCCGGCCCGCTCCGCGATCACGCCTCCGCTCGCTGCGAACAGATACGGAATCGCGATGCGGATCATCTGCGTGAGGAAGGAAACCGGATTCATGCGGCCACCGGTTTCCTGGCGCGCCTGAGTGCCGCGCGCACCTCAGGGACTGACATCGCGACGGCGAGAATCACGACACCCTGGAGAACCTCGACCATCTGCTTCGGCACGAAGGCGTGAATGGCCAGCCCGCCCTGCGACAGCGTCGCGAAGAATAGAGCGGCCAGCACGACGCCGACGGGATGGTTTCGACCGACGAGCGCGACAGCGATGCCGAGGAACCCGGATCCGCCCGCAAACCCTTCTTCATAGTAGTGCTTGTATCCAAGCACGTAATTGATTCCGCCGAGTCCGGCGATGGCGCCGGAGATAATCATCGCGCGCATCCACGCACCGCCGACGCTCACGCCGCCGTACTCGGCCGCCTCGGGCTGAAGCCCGACAGCGCGCATCTCAAAGCCGCGCTTGCTCTTGAAGAGATAGACCCAGCTCAACCCGGCGACGATGAGTGCAACGAGGATCGTGAGATTCGCGGCGGATCCGTGAAATGCAGGAAGGAACGACTCGAGGCGCGGGAGCACCCCGTTGGCGATCTCGGGAGTATGCAGCGTCTCCGGAACGTGAATGCGTGCCGCAACTATATAATTGAGGAGGGCGAGCACGATGAAGTTCAGCATGATCGTCACGATCACTTCGTGCGCGCCGAACTTGACCTTGAGCCAGCCGGGAATTGCGCCGACAATCGCTCCGCCGGCGAGCGCGGCGACCATGCAGATGAGGATCGCAAGAATGCCGGGGAGCGACGGAGAAAGTCCCATTCCCACAAGCCCGGCGAGAAACCCGCCGGCAGCCAGCTGGCTCTCGGCGCCGACGTTGAACAACCCTGCACGGATGCCCATCGATACAGCCAGACCAGTGAACGTCAGCGTGGTGGCCTTGTACAGGACCTGCCCGAATCCGTAGGCGTTGCCCCAGGTGCCTTCGAGCAGCAGCCGGTAAACCATTCCCGGCGACTGGCCGTAACTCATGATGAGAAGGTCACCGCAGATCAAGGCGACGAGCAGCGCAACGATCGGCGGAAACAGTGCTTCTTCGATATTTTCGCGGAATCTGGAGCTCACGCGGCGGTCTCCGATCGCGTTCCGGTCATGTACTCGCCGAGCATTTCTTCATCCGCCTGCTCGATTGGAATGACCTTCGTGAGCTTGCCCCGGTACATCACTGCGACGCGGTCCGCGAGGGCGAGAATCTCGTTGAGCTCCGCCGACACGAGAAGAACTGCCTTGCCCGCCGCGCGGGCTTCGCGAAGCTGTGAGTGAATGAACTCGATTGCGCCGACATCGACGCCGCGAGTTGGCTGCGACGCGAGGAGAATGCTGAAGCGGCGTCCCATCTCACGCGCCACGACTACCTTCTGCTGATTCCCGCCCGACAGCGCGCGTGCCGGCAGCTCCGACGAGGGCGGACGGATGTCGAACGCCTCGATCTGCTTCGCGGCATTCTCGTCGATGCGGTCGCCATTGAGAAGGCCGCGTCGCGTGTAGTCGGCCTGGAGCCCGAGCACGAGATTGTCAGCGATCGTGTAGTCGAGAATGAGTCCGCGGCGATGCCTGTCTTCGGGAATGTGCGACACTCCGGCGTCACGGCGGGCACTGACGTCCTCGCGTGTGACGTCGTGGCCATTGACGCGCATCAGTCCCGAGACAATCGGCCGCAATCCGGCAAGCGCTTCGATCAGCTCCGTCTGTCCATTTCCCTCGACGCCTGCGATCCCAAGTATCTCACCTGGCCGAATCGAGAATGTGACGCCGTCAACGGCGCGGGTATTCCGCGATCCCATCACAACGAGGTCGTTCACGCGAATGGCCGACGTCATGTCATCGGAAGGATGGAACCCTTCCAGCGGCGCTCCGTCGCCTTCGACCTTCGCCCCGAGTGCCGACGCTTCGTCGCGGGAGCTGAGAACGACGTCGCGGCCGACCATTGCTCTCGCAATCTGCGCCGGGGTGGTGTCCGAAGTCTTGAGGCGATCGACTGTCTGGCCGCCGCGCATCACGGTAATCACATCGGAGATCTCGATCACTTCGTCGAGTCGATGCGTGATGAGAACGATCGTTCCACCGGCATCGCGAAGCTTTCTGAGTACACCCCACAGCTCCTTCACTTCCGGGGGCGAGAGCACGGCAGTCGGCTCGTCGAGAACGAGGATCTTCGCGCCACGGAACAATGTCTTGAGTATCTCGACGCGCTGCGCTTCACCCACCGAAAGGTCCGCGACCTTTGCGTTCGGGGAAACCGCAAATCCGGTTTCCTTGCTCAGCTTTTCGACATCGGCAACGGCTTTGGCGTGATCGAACCGCAAACCATTCCTCGGCTCCATGCCGAGGACGATGTTCTCGGCAACTGTAAGCGTCGGCACAAGCATGAAATGCTGATGGACGACGCCGATTCCTGATGCGATCGCATCGCTTGTCGTCCATCCCGTGACGTCGCGGCCGTTCACTGCCATCTTGCCGGCGTCAGGCTTCTGGAGACCTCCGAGGATTTTCATCAGGGTGGACTTGCCGGCGCCATTCTCGCCGACGAGCGCATGGATCTCGCCCGGCTTCACCTCGAGCGAAGCTCCGCGATTGGCGCGAACAGATCCGAATGTCTTGTCGATTCCTTCCATGCGGATCGCGAATGCATCGCGTCCGCCCGTAGCGGCGGGAGATCCCGTCATCTGGTGCTCGGCACCTTTATCCTGCCCGCGATGATCTCCTGTTTGAGCTGTTCGATGCGCGCGCGCACGTCGTCGGGAATGAGCTTCCGGTTGCGATCGTCATAGACGTACCCGACGCCACCCTCGGCAAGGCCGAAGGAATAGATCCCGCCCTTGAAGGTCTTGTTCTCCACTCGCTGGATCGCGTCGAAGACAACTGCGTTCACGCCTTTCACCATCGACGTCAGAACATGTCCGGGCGCTTCATCGCTCTGGTCTGCGTCGACGCCGATTGCGAGCTTGTTCATCATACGCGCTGCTTCGAACACGCCCTGTCCTGTTGAACCCGACGCGTGGAAGATCACGTTCACGCCTGACTGATACTGGCTCAGCGCGAGCTCTTTTCCTTTACCTGGATTCTTGAACGCTTCCGGAGTCACGCCGGCGTATTGTGCAACGACTGTGCAATCGGGGCAGACCTGCTTCACTCCGGCGCGATAGCCGGCCTCGAATTTGTGAATCAGCGGAATGTCCATTCCTCCGACGAATCCGATCTTTTTCGACTTGCCGACGAGGGCGGCGAGCGCGCCGACGAGGAACGATCCCTCTTCCTCGCGGAATTTCAGTGCGGCAAGGTTTGCGGGAGGCTGAACGACGTTGCCCTTGTCATCGACCGAGAGCGCATAGTCGACGCCGGCAAATGCGACGGCGGGATATTCCCTGGCGAGCTTCGTCAGGTCGTCGGTGAAAATGAATCCAACGCCGATGACGAGATCCATGTCCTCGGCCGCAAGCAGTCGCAGGCCTGCCTCGCGGTCGGATCCCTCGCCCGGCTCGATGAACCGGATGTTGGGATTGAGGATCTTGACCGCGCTGTCCGCGCCGGCGTAGGCACCGTCGTTGAACGACTTGTCCCCGCGCCCGCCGACATCGAGCACGATGCCGACATCAGTGGCGCCGGCCCGCTTCAGGTCGGCAACGCCACGCCCGCCTGCAAAGAGCAGCGCGGCGTGCACTACAAGCAGCCCCGCTGCCACGAGAAAAAGTTTCCGCATCGAGGCCAAGATATTCGCCCACGGAGCGGCTCGCGGCAAGGCAGCGCGCCCCTTTCAATACGAGCGGGGTGCCCGTTGATTTCATCGCATGGCCGACCGCATCAGAACCCGCTTTCTCGTTGTCGGAAGCGGGGTAGCCGGGCTCCATACCGCCTGGCGGGCGTCGTCCGAAGGCGATGTGATGGTGCTCACGAAACGATCTCTCTTCGACAGCGCTACCGCCTATGCACAGGGCGGAATAGCCGCCGCGCTCGGAGCGGGGGATTCCCCCGAGCTGCACCGGAAGGACACACTCGCGGCCGGTGCCGCACTGTGCGACGCGGAAGCCGTGGAGGTGCTCGTCGCGGAGGGTCCCGCGCGTGTTCGAGAGCTGCATACCGCAGGCGCCGACTTCGATCTCGAGCCGGGTGGAAAGTTCAAGCTCGGCAGGGAAGCTGCGCATTCACGGCGCCGAATCGTGCACGCGCACGGCGACCAGACCGGTGCCGAGGTCGCGCGAACGCTCATCGAGCGCGTGCGGGCCAGCAAACAGATTCAGGTTCTGGAGAAGACCCGAGTCCTCGACCTGGTGGTGAGCAACGGCGTGTGTTACGGCATTCGCGCGACGCGAGCGGGAAAACCCGTCGAGATAATCGCCGACGCGACTGTCCTTGCCACCGGCGGATGCGGCCAGGTCTATCGCTATACCACCAATCCTCAGGTTGCGACGGGCGATGGTTATGCGATAGCGCACCGCGCCGGTGTAAAGCTCGCCGATATGGAGTTCGTGCAGTTTCATCCCACTGCACTCGAGACGCCGGAGAATCCGCTCGCCCTCGTTTCCGAGGCGGTGCGCGGTGAAGGTGCCATACTCGTGGACGATTCGGGAACACGCTTCATGGTGAAGCGTCACCGGCTCGCCGAGCTCGCGCCCCGCGATGTGGTTGCGCGTGAGATCTATCGCGAGCGGCGGCGCGGGAACGGAGTGTATCTCGATGCGAGGAAGCTCGGGAAAACTTTCAGGACGCGTTTTCCCGGCATCTTCGCGTTGTGCAAGGCGCGCGGAATCGACCCCTCGAAGGACTTGATACCGGTAATTCCGGCTGCTCATTACATGATGGGCGGAATCGTGACGGATCTAGCCGGTCGGTCGAGCATGGACCGTCTCTACGCGTGCGGAGAGGTTTCGCGCACGGGTGTTCACGGGGCAAACCGGCTGGCCTCGAATTCGCTTCTCGAAGGTCTGGTATTCGCAGAACGCGTTGCGCGCGACATGGTCGCGCTTCCGAAGCTTTCGCGGGCCCCGAGGAAGAAGGACTGGGACGCGCCGGTTCTCGCTGACCGCGGTGCTGCGCAGGTTGCGGCTGATGCAGTGCGGCGAGTGATGTGGGATCACGTCGGGATCGACCGCTCGGCCAAGGGTCTCAAGGAAGGGTTGGCCCTGCTCGCCGGGATCGAAACGCGATTGCCCGTGGGAGCGACGGAAGAGGCGAACATGATCGAGACTGCACGGCTGATTGCGAATGCCGCGCTGCTTCGAAAGGAATCACGAGGCGGACACTATCGAAGCGACTTTCCGCACGCGGTACGGAAGTGGCGCGGCAAACACATCGAGTTCTAAATGACCACAACGGCGTTTCGGGATCAGGTAACTGAGCTTCAGGGCGAGATAAAGCGTCTCGCGAAAGAGAAGAACGCGGTGATTCTCGCCCACAATTACGAGCGGCCCGAAGTCCAGGACGTGGCCGATTTCGTCGGCGATTCACTCGGGCTCAGCAGGGAGGCAGCGCGCACCGACGCCGACATCATCGTCTTCTGCGGCGTGCATTTCATGGCTGAAACTGCCGCGGTGCTGTCCCCTCAGAAGATGGTGCTGCTGCCCGACCTTGCGGCAGGCTGTTCCCTCGCCGCTACCATAGATGGTGACCAGCTGCGTGCATGGAAGGCCGAGCACCCGGGTGCGGTGGTCGTGTCGTATGTTAACACGACTGCGGACGTAAAAGCCGAGAGCGACTACTGCTGCACGTCGGGCAACGCCGTGGAGATCGTGAACTCCATACCGAAGGAAAAGGACATTCTGTTTCTCCCCGACATGTTCCTGGGCGCCCATGTCCGACGCGTGACGGGCCGCGAGAACATGCACGTATGGATGGGGGAGTGTCACGTGCACGCTGGAATCGACCCGGAGCACATCAACCGGAAACGGGCCGAGCATCCGGGTTCGGAATTCCTGATTCATCCCGAATGCGGCTGCGCCACGTCAGCTGTGGAAGCGGTCTCCGCCGGCGACGTCGATCCCGAGGGAGTACAGATTCTCTCGACCGAAGGGATGATCAACCGTCCGCGCATCTCGGCGGCCGATGAATTCATCGTCGCAACTGAAGTGGGCATCCTGCACCGGCTGCGACGGGAAAATCCGACGAAGCAGTTTTTCGCAGCGAGCGAGCTTGCAGTTTGTGCCTTCATGAAGGTCACGACGCTGCCGAAAGTGCTGAGCTCGCTGCAGAATCTCGAGCATCACATCACTGTCGATCCGGAGACAGCGGCGCGTGCGCGAACCGCGATCGAGCGAATGATTGCGATCGGCGGGCAGCGGCCATTGTCGCTCAACCCGGAGACAACGGAGGACCCGGGCGAGTGAGCCCGCGACCGCGGCGCATCGCGATTCTCGCTGACCGGGGACTTGGTCCGCCCGGACCGCTGCGATTTCCATTTGCCCGGCTCATGACCGCGTCTCTCGTGCGCCAGGCGCTGGAGGAGGATGCCGCCGACAGCGACATCACGAGCATCGCCACGATTGCGACCGAGCGTCGCGCCCGATGCCGAATCGTCGCGCGAAAGAAGGGGGTCATCGCCGGGATCCCGCTCGCTCGCGAGGCATTCCGGCAGAGGGACAAGAGAGCGTCAGTGAGGTCGACGGTGAAGGATGGACAGACTGTCGACGCCGGATCAGAGGTGATGTTCATCACTGCGACACCGCGCGGTCTTCTTTCCGCCGAGCGTGTTGCGCTGAACTACCTGCAGCGGCTTTCGGGGATTGCGACGCTGACTCATGAGTTCGTGGATGCAGTCGCGGGAACGAATGCAAAGATCCTCGACACCAGGAAGACCACGCCGGGGTGGCGGCGTCTCGAGAAGTACGCGGTGCGTGCAGGTGGAGGAACGAATCACCGCCTCGATCTGGCCGCCGCGGTGCTGATCAAGGACAATCACCTCGCTGCTCTCGAGGGCGATGTCGGTCTAGCTGTTTCGCGGGCGCGGGAGATCGCGCCAGGCAAGCCGGTTGAGGTGGAATGTGACAATCTCGATCAGGTGCGGGCCGCGCTCGATGCAGCGGCGGAGATCATCATGCTCGACAACATGAGCCTTCGTGCCCTTCGCGATGCTGTGCAGCTGATCGACGGCCGCGCAGTGACCGAAGCTTCAGGCGGCGTGAATCTTCAGACTGTTCGCGGAATTGCGGAGACGGGCGTTGACTGGATCTCCGTCGGAGCGCTCACTCATTCCGTGAAAGCTCTCGACCTCGGACTGGATTTCGAATGACCGAGGAACCGGAGGTTTGCGATGTGTGCGGGTCGACCGACCTGCTCGCTGTGAAATGCAAAGTGGTCTGTCGAAACTGCGGAACGATTCTTCGTAGCTGTTCGGATCTCGCTTTCCAGTGCGGCTCTTTGGTTTTTTGGTTGAGTGCCTAGAGAATCGCGTCTTCGATAAAGTAGCCCTGCGCTTCACGGACATCAGCAGCGATAGTCCGACGCTTGGCGTCCGTCGCTTCGGCCAATGATCCGAGCGTATCACGAGCGGAACGGAAACGAAGACCGGACTCCACGCAGAACAGATCGCACAGCGAGATTTCCCGCTCGGCCCCATCCTCTTCCTTCTGCTCGATGAGGCTCTGAGTACGGCTGATGACGCATGCGGTCGCGAAGAGCTCGATTGCCATGTTCGCAAGACGCTCGAGCACGAGCTGACGGTCAACGATGTCGCGCCGGTGCCGGAGTATCGCGCGATCGGTCGATGACTTGAGCTCCTTCACGTGCTTTTCGAAAAATTCCTTGTGCTGCGCCAGGCGCGGATGGATCTTCGCGTCGAGACTGCCAGTCGAGCCGAGTATGCCGCGAATGCGCGACGTCGCAAAACCGCTGAGAAGACCGAGGTTGCGAAGCGGGCGGCGCAGTGCGGTTCCCACTTCCTTCAGGGATTCAGCCGGGCCCTGAATTCCATTCAGCGCAATGAACAGGCGGAGGACTTCGTTCGCGCCCTCGAAGATGCGATTGATGCGCGAATCGCGAAGCAGCCGCTCGTACGGATATGGTTTGACGAATCCTCTTCCGCCAGCGATCTGTACCATCTCGTCTGCCGCCTCCCAGATCAGCTCGCTTGCAAAGACTTTCGCGCACGCAGCTTCCAGTGAGAAATCGGTGTCCGAGTTGTCGGCGAGAGCGGAAAGCACGCCGAGCATGGCGTCCGCGGCATAGGCATCGGCGGCAAAGCGGGCAAGCTTGCGCTGAGTGATCTCGAAATGCGCGAGAGGATGTCCGAACTGCACGCGCTGCTCCGAGTAGCGGGCCATCTCGGTCACCATTTTCTTCGCGCCGGACGTACATCTGGCGGCGAGAGTGAGGCGCCCTGCATTCAGCACGTGGACGGCGACTGTGAATCCCTTTCCGACTGCACCGAGAACGTGATCGGATGGAACTTCGAGATTCTCGTAGAGAAGCTCCGCCTGCGTCGAGCCGCGGATGCCGAGCTTCCTCACTGTGCCGAGTACCCTGAACCCTGGCATGTCGGGTGTGACGATGAATGCTGTCGAGCGCATTAGCGTCTCACCGCGCCGCTCGACAGGCGTCTGCGCGAACGTCGCGATCACTCCTGCCCGATGCGCGTTCCCGATCCAGATCTTGTGCCCGTTGAGAATCCAGCGTGAGCCGTCGGGAGAAAGCTTCGCGAGAGTCTTGATGTTCTGCGCGTCGGATCCCGTCTCGGGCTCGGTGAGCGCATACGCCGCGAGCGTTTCGCCGCGCGCAAGCACGGGCAGGTATCGGTCCTTCTGCGCATCCGTTCCGTAGAGGACGATCGCCTTCGATCCAAGACCGCAGTGCACGCCGACGAGCACGGCCAGTGACGGGTCCACAGCCGAGATACGCTCGAATACGCGCGCGTAACCAGTCGCCGACAGCTCGAGCCCGCCGTATTGCCTGGGGATCGTCATGCCGAGAATCCCGGCCTCGGCAAACTCGGAGATTACTTCTTCGGTGACGGTCTCGTCTTCATCGAACTTCGCCGCATCGATGATACCGGTGCTCTCCATTCTGTCGAGCTCGGCAATGAGTCCTCGAACGACCCCTGCCTCCGCGGGGTTTCGCTTTTCGAGACCCGGCGGGAAAGGGAAGAGCAGCTCGTCGTTGACTATGCCTGCGAAGATGCCGCGCGTAAACGACGCGTTGAAGTCACTCACGTTGTATTGCGGTTTTCAGGATTGAGCAGCGATGCGTCCGGCTTTCTCGAGCTGCGAGGCAAGAACGTCCGGACTGGCAGCGGGCGCCTCGCAGGCGTATGAACGACAAACATAAGCGGTTGCCTTCGCGCCGGTTGGCTTACGCTCGTCCATCAGGGCGATGCCGCCCGCCGTGCTGCCGCCGGCGAGAACGAGCGACGGGACGTAATGCACCGACACCTCGTGGGCGAGCGCCCTGAAGCTCTTGTCGGCGGGCACACCGGCAATCGCAACTTCAACGGCGCCATTCACTGCCATGTCCGCCGCGCCGAGCATGTGACCGAACGCGCTCGGATATCGGAGCAGAGGCGTTGCGAGCGTCTCGAGCACGAACGTCGCCCGCCGCCGCATGCCCGCGTCGTGCGTGAGCTCGGCGATGCTGAGCAGGAGATCGACGGCGAGCGACGTGCCCGATGGCATCGCGTTGTCAGTCGGATCCCGCGGCCGCGCAATGAGCGTTTCCGCATCGCTTGGCGTATCGAAGAATGCGCCAAGCTGGTCATCCCAGAACCATTGAACCATGGAGCGCGCCAGCTCGGTGGCGCGTGATACCCACTTCAGGTCGAACGTGAGCTCGTAAAGCGAGAGGAATCCCAGTGCGACAGCCGCGTAATCCTCGAGAAATCCAGTTCGTCGGTTGCCGTCCTTCGACAGGAGACGGCTGACGCGCCCGCCATCGATCATCCGGGAGTGAAGAAACTCACCATTCCTGATTGCCAGCTTCGCCATGTCCTCCCGCTCGAGTACCCTGGCTGCGGTGGCAATGCCGCGCAGCATGAGACCGTTCCAGCTTGCCAGGATCTTCTCGTCGCGGCCGGGCCAGATGCGCTTCGCGCGCGCGTTGTACAGAGTTGCCTTGGCGTCGGTGACGATGCGATCGAAAAGGTCGCGCTTGATTCCCGCTCGCGCGGCAATGAGCGATGAATCAGTGCGGACGTGAAAGATGTTCCTCCCTTCGAAATTCCCGCCGGGCGTTGCGCCATAGTACTCCCGCAGGATCGGAGAGTCCGACCCGAGCAGCTTGTCCATCTCGGGAATCGTCCAGACGTAGAACTTTCCTTCCTCGCCTTCGCTGTCCGCGTCCTGCGAGGAATAGAATCCGCCTTCGGGAGATGTCATCTCGCGCTCCACCCAGCGAACGGTCTCCTCGGTAACGCGCCTGAACTCTTCGTCGCGTGTGGCCTGCCAGACGTAGGAGCCGAGCCGGATCAGAAGTGCGTTGTCGTACAGCATCTTCTCGAAGTGCGGGATGAGCCACACCGCATCGACTGCATACCGGTGAAATCCGCCTCCGACCTGATCGTAGATCCCGCCGCGGGCCATTTGCCGGAACGTGTGCGTCACCATCTCGAGGGCGTAGTCGGTTCCTGTGCGGCGCCAGTATCTGAGCAGGAAGTCGAGCGCCATCGTGGGCGGGAACTTAGGGGCGCCTTCGAGCCCGCCATGCCGGACGTCGTACTTCTGTGCTATTCCACGGTATGCGAGATCGAGTGCGTGAGGGGTGAGCGCACCTTCGCTCCGCGCCTGAAGCTTCGCGCTCTCGTATATCTCGCGGAGCTGTCGCGAGGTATGAGCGACGGAGTCAGGCTTGTTCCTGTAGGCGTCACTGACTGCATTGAGAACGCGGCGGAATGACGGCATGCCCTGCCGCTCTTCAGGCGGGTAGTAGGTGCCGCCGTAGAACGGCTCACCGAACGGCGTGAGAAACACCGTCATCGGCCAGCCGCCGTGACCCGTCAGCGCCTGGACAGCCTGCATGTAGATGCTGTCGAGATCCGGCCGCTCTTCGCGATCGACTTTGATGTTGATGAACTTCTCGTTCATCAGCTTCGCGGTCTCCTCGTTCTCGAATGACTCGTGGGCCATCACGTGACACCAGTGACAGGCGGCGTAGCCGATGCTGAGCAGAATCGGCTTGTCCTCCTGGCGGGCGCGGTCCAACGCTTCCGTACTCCACGGGTACCAGTCGACCGGATTGTCTGCGTGCTGCAGGAGGTATGGACTTGTCTCCCGGCCAAGTCTATTGGGCATTCACTCCTCTCACCATCTGCTCATTCTTCAAGCGCCGGCAATCTCCGCCGCACGCTCAACTATCGCGCGCTCACTCCGGAACGCAAGTGCCGGAATCGCGTCCGCAACAGGAAACCAGCGTGCTTCGTGCACCTCGTTATCATGATCGGAGACGTCCCCGGATTCATACCACATCAGAAAAAAGTTTACGAACTTGTGATATCGAATTCGTTCGTTTCCCTGCTTCGACTGATACCAGTACTCGACCTTCTCGATGAGATCGGATGGGGTCGCGACGATGCCCGCTTCCTCTTTGACTTCGCGAACCGCCGCGGTCTGGGGCGTCTCGCCCCGATCGATCAGTCCCTTGGGAAGCTGCCACCGCGGCGGCTCGCCGACGGAGATCAATGCGACCTCCAGCCCGGAGGCGCTCTTTCGCAGCACAGCTCCACCGGCGGAGACCTGGGTCTCCGTGCGAGGCTTACGGGATGCCGGCATGCGGGGACAGGGACATGCGTGATACTCACGCCAGACCCGGACCACATTAACTTCCCCCGATGCTTTTCTGGATTGCCATGGGCGGCGCCGCTGGCAGCGTCCTGCGATATGTTGCCGGCGGCTTCGCGCAGCGGGCGGCCGGCATCGCGTTTCCGCTCGGAACCCTTGTCGTGAATGTGACAGGCTGCTTTCTGATCGGCGTGTTCGCCCAGCATTACATGAACACGCAGACTCACCAGGAAATGCGGGCGATGCTCATCACCGGATTCTGCGGCGGCTATACCACGTTCTCGGCGTTCAGCATCGAGACCGTTGGGCTGATCCAGGGCGGCGAATATCAGAAAGCCGCAGTGTACACAGTTACGAGCTTCCTGCTGTCGCTGACCGCAACGTTCGCAGGCATCACCGCCGTTGCCAAACTTCAATGACACAAAACCCAGAATGACTGATAAGCCGACATCCGAGCTCAACGATTTTTTTGAAGCGAACGACGAGCGCATTCTCGCCGAGCTCTTCGAATTCCTGAGAATTCCCAGCGTCAGCGCGAAGTCCGAGAATGACGCGGATGTAGCTCGCGCTGCAGAGTGGCTCAGGAACTCACTCGAAGAAGCCGGGTTGAAGGGAACGATACACGAGACCGGTGGACATCCCGTCGTGATCGGAGAATGGCGCGGCGCACCCGGGGCACCGACTGTTCTCGTCTACGGACACTACGATGTGCAGCCGGCCGAGCCTCTCGAGCTCTGGACTTCGCCGCCCTTCGAGCCGACGGTGCGGAACGGAAACATCTACGCGCGTGGATCGGTCGACGACAAGGGACAGCTCTTTCTCCATGTGAAGGCGCTCGAGGCGCACCTCAAGACGAGAGGAAAGCTGCCGGTGAACGTCGTATTGATTGCGGAAGGAGAGGAGGAGGTCGGGAGCGACAACCTCGAGCAGTTCGTCATCGCGAACAAGGACCTGCTCGCAGCCGAAGCAGTCGTGATCTCCGACTCGGCCATGTTCGCGCCCGGCCAGCCATCGATTCTCTCGTCGCTTCGCGGACTGGCGTACTTCGAGATCAACGTTCAGGGACCATCGGTCGATCTCCACTCGGGCGCATATGGCGGAGCGGTGGTGAATCCGGCGACTGCTCTCGCGCACATTGTCTCGACCCTGCACGACGAGAACTGGCACGTTGCGATCGACGGCTTCTACGATTCCGTTCGCGAATGGCCGGGCAGGATTCGCGAGGAGATGAAACAGCTTCCGTTCAACGAATCGAACTTCCTGAAGGAAACAGGAGCATCCGAGCTCGGCGGCGAAGCACGTTACACGACGCTCGAGCGGTTGTGGACCCGCCCAACCTGTGAAGTGAATGGATTGCTGAGCGGCTACACCGGGGAGGGCGCGAAGACTGTCCTGCCGTCAAAGGCAATGGCGAAGGTCAGCTGCAGGCTCGTTCCTGATCAGACGCCAAATGAGATCGTGAAGCTGATGCAGGCCCACGTCGACAAGGTTGCGCCGAAGGGCGTCAAGGTTACGGTCACCTACCTGCACGGCGGAAGACCGTGGAGAGCGGAGCTCAAGGGGCCGTTGTTCGATGCCGCGCGACGCGCGCTGGCCACCGCGTTCGAGAAAGAGCCGGTCATCGTTGGAGAAGGCGGTTCGATTCCGGTGGTCGGCGATTTCGAGAAAGTACTCGGCGCGCCTGTACTGCTCGTCGGCTTCGGGCTGCCCGGTGAGAATGCACATGCGCCCGATGAGTGGATGAGCGAAGAGAACTTCCGCATCGGCATGCGCGCGATGGCGGTGCTGTGGGACGAATACGGGAAGACTGCCTAGAAGGCTTCCCGCACTGGCTACATGATCGTCTTCAGCGCTTCCACTGCGGCCGACCTTCCGTAGTTCCACTCGAACCACTGACTCTCGAACATTCTCGGACGCTTCTGGTAACGCGTGATGAGCGCGCGCTGCAGCTCCGACCGGAAGGGTTCGGGAATGGAAGGAAGTCGCCGAACGAGAGTCGGCACGGCATTCGGTGACAGATCGCGTGTGAGGTAGACGGTATCGAGCCGTCCGGTGGTTGCAACGCGGTCGATGTTGCGGTTCGCGATCCACGCCTCGTGATTCCAGTAGATCAGCACGATGAAAACGAGGATCGCGATCGCACCGATCCGCCGGAAAAGGCGTGCAGGATTCAGGTCACCCTTCATCTCCCAGCCGAGCGTAATCAGGGCAGCGGCAACGACGAGCATATACGCCTGCGCGTACAGCCTTGGAATGGTGAATCCGTACGCCTGCTCGTACAGCAGCACGCGATTGAAAGCGGAGCCGAGAAGGAAGAGAACGGCGACGACCACTGCGAGTGTTGCAATGCGAAGAGCGCCGGCGTGGCGGCCAGTCTGTCCATATCGCTCGCTTACCAGAATCAGCAGGAAGCTGGCCGAGGCGATGACGCTCAGCTCGGCGAATCCGCGCCGTGCGTATTCGGCGAATGTGACACCTGATCCTTCGACCTGCGGCAGGTTTCCGAACAGGTAGCTCAGCTGGACGGCGAGAAAGATCCAGAACAAGGCCGCGATGCTGGCAAGGAGGATCAGCCGCTCAGTCGCTCCGAGCCATTTGCCCGGAGGCTCTGCTGATGAAGGAATTGCGGGGGCTGACTGTTCCCTCGCCGCAAACCCGAACGCGCCGAGGACGATCGTCAGCATCCCCATGAAGAAGACCGTGCGCGGCAGGAATTCCCAGTTCCTGATGATCTCCTCGATTGCATCGCGCCATCCGGCAAAGATCGGATCGGCGGATGCGAGCAGCAGCGCGAAGATGATGACGATCGGCAGCGTGATGACGAGTCCTCGAACGACAGATCGTGCGCGCTCGGAGCGGACGAGGTGAAGCGCGTTCGCCCCGCGGCGCACGGCTTCGGAGATGGCGGTGACGAAGGCGACGATTGGAGCCGGGACCGCGAACGTCGGGGTGATACGGTTTGTCCGCGGATTGGGGGAGAGCAGCATCTCCAGCGCCAGCAGCACGATCACCGAGAGGAAGATCAGGAAATGGAGGAATTCGGCGGCAGTGATTGCGGCGCCGAAAGCGATGATGCTGGCGGTGGCGGCCAGCCCGACCAGCGTTCCCGATGTGGAGCGCCGGGCGAAAGGCAACAGGCCGAACGCGGCGACTGACGTCCAGATGCCCCAGTTGAGTCCGGGAAAAGCGTCGTACATCACCCACGTTCCGATCGCCGCGACGACGACCGCGGCGATCCAGAGGGTCAGCTCCTGGCGGGTATCAGTGGTCTCCATGGCAGGGAATTCTGGCGACCACCCGCAATTCTGTCAAGTACTTTGTATCACAAAGCAAACTGATCCGGTCAATCCGTCAAATCGGTTTTCTTAGAAGCGCCAGTTCCTGATCATGAAGAAGCTGAAGACGCTCGTGGTGGTCGGCGCCTGGAGATCGAGCGTCGGCTCCCTGAGCAGATAGCGCGGCTGGAGACTCGTCTCGAAGCTGTAGCCTTTGAGTCCTCCGAAGCGGTGCTGCAGGAGGATACCGGGACGCGCCAGCGCAGCGGGATCGGGACGAACCTGCACGGCGACGAAGGTGTGCGACTTGATGTATTTCCCGGCTTCGATCGACGTTCCACGGAGGAAGCTTCCGACGTCAGTCTGCACGTCGGCGGGCGCGATGTTGAATACGTCCACTCCGAACGATCTTGCCGCCTCGCCTGACAGCTGATCGGTGAACACGCCGAGTGCGACCGCCGCAAGCTGCCGCGATGCCAGAGCCGCGCCTGCGCCGACGATGTTGTCGCTGGCTGCGAGACCTGACCCCTCGAGCTGGAGAAGCGACGAGGACGACCGTCCGAAAGCCAGATAGCTCAGCAGATCGCTCTGCGGAATCGGCGGCTGCGCATCGCTCTCGAGCGCGATCTGCGGATTGCGAAGAGTGCCGCCGACAAGGATGCGGATGTTGAGTGCTTCGCGGCCTGGCAGCGCAACCTCGTAGCCGCCGGTGACCTGAAGAGTCGGATTGAGCTCTTCGGAATTCGTGAAAGTCGCCGAGCCGCGGCTTATCTCGAAGCGCTTGGACAGGAAGCGGTATTCGCCGCGCTCGCTGAGAAGAATTCCGTCGAGCACGAGCGTCTGCTTCGCCCGATTGACGTGAATCGCCAGGTCACCGTCACTGTACACCTGGATGTTGTAATCCGAGGACCTCACGAACACGTCGCGATCCACCCGGAGGTCGACGTCCATCCGAAGGTTCGCGAGGAGCGGTGACTGTGACGGAAAGATCTCGCGGTCCGCCATGACAGTCGTATCGAGAACGTTGAACAGCGCAGGATCCTGCGACCCGATGATCTTCTTGCCATCCGATTTCGGAACGTACAGGAAGCCATCGAGCAGCCTCACGCTTCCACCGACATGCGTGTCGGTGAACGGACCCTTGATCGCAATGTTGATGTTCGACTTGAGGTAGCCGTCCTTGTTCAACAGGACGACCGCGTTGTTCGCAAACAGCTTCAGGTCGAATGACGGGGTTCGAAGCGAGCCGATTCCGAGGCCGCCGGTCAACGCAATCCTGCCCTTGCTCCATGCGACGAGGGAATCGACTATCACCGTGTCCCTCAGCATGCGAACCGATGCGCTCATGCGCTTGAGATCGATTCCAAGCCGGTTGATGCGCGCTTCCGCACTGTCTAGCACGAGCTGCCCGGTCACTTCGGGCCGGTTGAGCGTGCCGTTCACCTTGAAGTTCGCAGCCGCACGGCCGCGCATGTTGCTGACGTACGCGGTGAACTGCGGAACGAGGTTGAGCGGCAGGCTGTCCGCCCGCACTGCGAGGTCGATCTGCCGGTCGCGCGGGAGTCTCGAGCCGGTCACTCCGCGGAAGGCGAGGTTGATAGGAATCGTGCCCTCGGCGAAGAGGAGCGATCGCTCGCCTTCACGCATCGCGTCGGCGCGTCCCGTGAGAGTCTGGTTCGCGTAGCTCACGACGCCATGCACTTCGGGAATCGCCGTACCGTTGTAGACGAACCGCTGTGTCCCGAACGATCCGGTGAAAATGGGATCCTCAGCAGTACCCTGAGCCTTGATGTCGAACGAGACGAGACCGCGTGCATCGATGTCGCTTTGCGCGAGATCGATCAGGTCCTCGACCGCGAAGTTGTCCACGGCCACCTGCACGT